>CAUJJV010000209.1 GCA_963205375.1 Pseudomonadota bacterium | reverse complement strand
TTGCCGATGAAGTGGTACTGCTCCAGCGCCGGATTGGCCATGTAGGCGTCATAGCTTTGGCCGCGCTTGTCCAGCAGGTTCTTGAGCGATGCCAGGTAGCCGATGGGCGCGTCCAGCCACACATAGAAGTACTTGCCCGGTGCGTCGGGAATCTCGATGCCGAAGTAGGGTGCATCGCGGCTGATATCCCAGTCGCCCAGGCCTTCGCTCTTGCTGCCGTCCGGGTTGGTGCGAACGCTGAACCATTCCTTGATCTTGTTGGCCACTTCGGGCTGAAGTTTGCCGTCCTGCGTCCACTGCTCCAGAAAGGCCACGCAGCGCGGGTCGGAGAGCTTGAAGAAAAAGTGCTCGGAGTTCTTGAGAACCGGTGTGGCACCGGAGAGAGCCGAGAACGGGTTGATCAGGTCGGTGGGGGCGTACACCGCGCCACACACTTCGCAGTTGTCTCCGTACTGGTCCTTGGCATGGCACTTGGGGCATTCGCCCTTGATGTAGCGGTCCGGCAGGAACATGTTCTTCTCGGGGTCGAAGAACTGCTCGATGGTGCGGGTCTCGATCAGCGAGCCGTCCTTGTTGTCGCGCAGGTCGCGGTAGATCTGCTGGGCGAGTGCGTGGTTTTCGGGCGCGTCGGTGCTGTGCCAGTTATCGAAGCTGATGTGAAAACCGTCGAGGTACTGCTTGCGCCCGGCGGCTATGTCGGCCACAAACTGCTGGGGTGTCTTGCCGGCCTTTTCGGCCGCAATCATGATGGGCGCGCCGTGGGTGTCATCGGCACCGCAGAAGTCGACGGCGTTGCCCTGCATGCGCTGGAACCGCACCCAGATATCGGCCTGGATGTATTCCATGATGTGGCCGATGTGGAAGTTTCCGTTGGCGTAGGGAAGGGCGGTGGTGACAAAGAGTTGGCGGGGCATGGGAACGACTTTCACGGAGGAACTCGTGATTTTAGTCGCCCCAGTACAGGGAGGACCAGGCGGGCTGGGTGTTTTGCGCAGGTAAAGGAGGAGCCCGCGCAGCGGGCGGGGGACACGGAGCAAAGCGCCCAGCCCGCCTGGTCCCTTGCCGCACAGACCGTCAGCGCAGCCGCAAGGGGTCGCTGCGCCGTTCCACGAACGGTTTGGCCGGCGCAATGGGGAGCAAGGCTTCCGGGTCGGTCCAGCCGAAGAACTTGCACACCTCAGCCCGCTGTTTCTGGGCGTCGGCATAGCCCAGGGCCATCAGCTCGCTGGTATACCCGGACTCGAACAACAGGTAGCTCGCCAGCGCGGAGCCTTTCATGTCGGCTTTGGCAGACGAAACGCCCACGCCACCGAGCATGGTGCGCACCGCGTGGGGCAGGTCACCGATGTGGCGGGACGCAACAGCATCCAGGCGCTGGCTGGGTGCGATCACCAGCAGGTCCACCGGGCGCAGGGCGCTGGCCTTGCGTGCTTCCGGCGGCACCAGGCCGATGGTCTGGTTGATGCGGCGTACCCGCTCCACGTCCACGGCCAGGGCGTCCAGGAAGATGTTGGACAGCGCGTGGCCGGCAATCTGCGCAATGCTCGGGTAGGTGTTGGTGGTGTGCAGATGGGCTTCGTTCTTGGGCTCATGCATGCGTCCAGCCCCCACCACCAGGATCTTCTCTGCTCCTAAATGAATAGCGGGTGCGATCGGGGCCGATTGCCGCATGGAGCCGTCGCCAAAATATTCGGTGTGGCCGTTGATGTGAAGTTCAGTGGCCGGAAAGACAAACGGGATGGCGCTGGATGCCAGCAGGTGCGCATGGGTGATCTTGTCGCGTACCGCCAGCCGCTGGGTCCGCACCCAGGGCATGAGGCGCTTGTCGCCTTCAAAGAAGGTGATGTGGTCACCGGAGCTGTAGCTCGACGCCGTGACCGCGAGCGCCTGCATGTGGCCCTGGCGCACCAGTTCGGGCAAACGCTCCAGCGGGACCAGGCGCTGCAGCAGATCCCCCAGAGGAGAGTTGTCCAGCAGGGACTTGGGCTTGATGCGGCGGAACTTGGCGACGATCCAGCCCACCGAGAGCAGCGTCATCCAGCGCGCGCCGGAGCGCAGCATGCTCAGGTGGTCGGAGCGGTAGACGTCGTGGGCGTGGAATTCGCGCCAGGTCTTGGCAATGAGGCGCACGGTGCCATCAAAGTCATCCGCACCGCAGGCCAGCGCAGAGGCGTTGATCGCCCCGGCAGAGGTTCCGGTGATGATGGGAAAGGGGTTGGGGTCATTGCCGGCCCCACATTCCTTACGCATGTCCGCAATCGCCTCCAGTACACCGACCTGGTACGCCGCGCGTGCGCCGCCGCCGGTCAACAAGAGTCCTGTGCTGCTGGGTTGTGCGGGGGTACTTGCCATGCGATCCATTATGGAACCTCGATGCACCGCTGGAACGGCTGGAAAAACGGGGTAAACCCCTAGCGATTAGCGGCGCGATTGGACTTACACCCTCTGCGGGATTGCCGGGGTTCAGTAGACTCTGGGCAACAGGAGATTTGAATGGCAGTGACTGAACAGGCAATCATGGCGGCCCTACAGGGCGTGGTGGACACCAATACCGGGAAGGATTTCGTCAGCTCGAAATGCATCCGCAATTTCAGTGTGGGCGATGGCGACGTGTCGTTTGATGTGGAGCTGGGCTATCCCGCCAAGAGCCAGATCCCCGAGTTTCGCAAGGCATTGGTGGCAGCGGCCAAGAGCGTGGCCGGCGTGTCCAATGTGTCGGTCAATATCACCAGCAAGGTGCTGGCCCATGCGGTGCAGCGTGGCGTGCAGCTGCTGCCCAATGTGAAGAATGTGGTGGCGGTGGCATCGGGCAAGGGCGGTGTAGGCAAGAGCACCACAGCCGTGAATCTGGCACTGGCACTGGTGGCCGAGGGTGCCAGCGTGGGCATTCTGGACGCCGACATTTATGGCCCCAGCGTGCCCATGATGATGGGCATTGACGGCCGCCCCGAGAGTGACGATGGCAAGACCATGGAGCCGCTGGAGAACTACGGTGTGCAGGTCATGTCCATCGGCTTTCTGGTGGCGCAGGACGAGGCCATGATCTGGCGCGGTCCCATGGCCACCCAGGCGCTCGAACAGTTGCTGCGCCAGACCAACTGGAAAGACCTGGATTACCTGATTGTCGACATGCCCCCGGGCACGGGTGACATCCAGCTGACCCTGAGCCAGCGGGTGCCCATGACGGGTGCGGTGGTGGTGACCACGCCGCAGGACATTGCCTTGCTGGATGCCAAAAAGGGCATCAAGATGTTCGAGAAGGTGGGGGTACCCATTCTGGGCATTGTGGAAAACATGGCGGTGCACGTGTGCAGCAACTGCGGCCATGTGGAGCACATCTTCGGTGCCGACGGTGGCAAGAAGATGGCGGCCGACTACGGCATGGACTACCTCGGTGCCTTGCCATTGAACATGCAGATCCGTCTGCAGGCCGACAGTGGCAAACCCACCGTGGTGTCGGACCCCGACAGCGAGGTGGCGGCCCTGTACAAGGCGGTCGCGCGCAAGGTGGCGGTGTCCATTGCTGCCAAAAACAAGGACTTTTCGTCCAAGTTCCCGACCATCACCATCAGCAAGAACACCTGACCGTAACACGGCGCGGCCATGAACCTGCTGTCTTCGCTGCGCTACCTGGTGGCGCTGAACGAACACAGGCATTTTGGTCGGGCCGCACAGGCCTGCCACATCACCCAGCCTGCGCTGTCCAATGCACTGCGGGCGCTGGAGGGTGAATTCAATGTGGTGATCGTCAAGCGCGACCGCAACTTCGTCGGATTCACGCCCGAGGGCGAGCGGGTGCTGGCCTCGGCCCAGTTGATGTTGCATGAGCACGCCATCCTGCAACAGGAGCTCAAGAGCGATATCCACCTTCCGCGCGGCCCCCTGCGGATTGCCGCCGTACCGACAGCGGTGCCGATTGCGGCCCGCTTTGCGGCCATGCTGCACGCGCGCCACGGTGGCATCCAGCCCATCGTGCTCTCCCTGAGTTCTGCGGCACTGGAACAGGGGCTGGAAGACCTTTCCATCGATCTGGCGCTGGGGTACAGCGAGCGCATGCGCGTGCAGGACAGCCGGTTGCGGGCCTGGCCACAGTACACCGAGCACTATTTCCTGTTGCGCCGTGCGGCCCAGCCTCACCGTGACGGTCTGCAGATTGGTACCCCTGTGCAGTGGCGTGATGTCGCGGCCCTGCCTTTGTGCCTATTGACTGCCGAGATGCACAACCGGACCATCGTCGATGCAGCGTTCAGAGCCGCAGGCGTATCCGTACAACCGGCCATGGAAACCAATTCCATCATGACCCTGATGCTCAGCGCCGTGGCCGGGGATGTGTGCAGCATCCTCCCCGGTTCGCTGGTGGACACCGTGCGCAACTACCGCGAACTGGACGCGCTGCCCTTGATTGGCCCCGAAGTGCGCACGCCGATTGCTTTCATCTCCCATGCGCAGGCACGGCCCTCGCGCGCCCTGGAGGCGGCACTGG
>CAUJJV010000208.1 GCA_963205375.1 Pseudomonadota bacterium | reverse complement strand
CAGTGTGTCTTCGAGGTAGCCGTCGTCGTTGAGGGACTCGATCAGGAAGCGCAATGCCGCCGTGTCTTCGGCACTCAGCCGCAGGCCCAGCGCCTGGCGGTGCAGGTGCGCCTGCAGGGATTCGGTGCTGCGCGCCAGTTCAGTGGCGTCTTTTTCCTCGTCGTCACCCAGGTTGTTGGTACGGGCCTTGGCTTCGCCGCCCCACTCACCGTCGTCGGGAGCGGAATCGGTGGTGCCGTCGCCTTCCCAGCTCGGGCCTTCGTCACCGGAGAGCGGCGTGACTTCATCGTTATTTTGGTCTCCAGCCCCCGTGGATGTTGCGTAATCAGCTACTAAATTAGGAGCAAACTCGGCATCCCGGTCGCCTTCGCTCACCGGTGTATCAGCCTGCTCCACGCCGAAATCCTCGCGCTCGGCGCGGTCTTCCGATAATTCAAGAAAGGGGTTTTCGTCCAGCATCTGCTCCACTTCCTGGCTCAGTTCGAGCGTGGAGAGTTGGAGCAGACGGATGGACTGCTGCAGCTGCGGCGTGAGCGCCAGATGCTGCGAGACGCGCAGCGAAAGACCTTGTTTCATCTACATCTTGAAGTGCTCGCCGAGATAGACGCGGCGCACCTCGGCGTTGTTCACGATGTCCGACGGCGTGCCCTGTGCCAGCACCGTGCCGTCGCTGATGATGTAGGCATGGTCGCAAATGCCCAGTGTCTCGCGCACGTTGTGGTCGGTGATCAGCACCCCAATGCCGCGGGATTTCAGGAAATTGATGATGCGCTGGATTTCGATCACGGCAATCGGGTCGATCCCGGCAAACGGCTCGTCCAGCAGGATGAAGCGCGGGCGTGTGGCTAGCGCACGGGCAATTTCCACCCGGCGCCGCTCACCGCCCGAGAGAGCCAGTGCCGGAGAATCCCGCAAATGCTCCACGCGCAAATCCTGCAGCAGCGCAGTCAGCCGCGCTTCAATCTCGGGCTCCTTGAGCGGGTTGCCTGCCTCGTCGCGCTGCAGTTCCAGCACCGCTCGCACGTTGTCCTCGACATTGAGCTTGCGGAAGATCGACGCTTCCTGCGGCAGGTAGCCCAGCCCCAGGCGGGCACGTCGGTGGATCGGCATGTGCTCGATGCTCTCGCCGTCGATGGTGATGTCGCCAGCGCTGGCGCGCAGCAGGCCCACGATCATGTAGAACGACGTGGTCTTGCCGGCGCCGTTGGGGCCGAGCAGTCCGACCACTTCACCGGTACGCACCGTCAGCGAGACGTCCTTGACGACCTGGCGCTTGCCGTACGACTTTTGCAGGTGGCGGGCTTCCAGGCTGCCAGCTGTGAATTCGCTCACTGCGCAGCTCCGCCCAAAGTGGTCGACGGACGCAGGTTGGCCGCAGGCACCACGGGTGCAGCCGCACCGGTGGTTTCCGGCTTGGGCGTCAGCATGGCGCGCACACGGCCGGCTGGTGCACCGGCCACACCGGTTGCAGCCTTGCTGGCATTGCCATCGACGGTGAACATGTCGGTCAGGTTCTCGTACACGATCACGCCACCGGTAATTTCGTCGGCCAGCGTGGCACCGCGCAGGCGCCGCAGCTGGGCCTTGCGAATGAATTTGACGGTGTCGGCCTTGCCGTCGTATTCGATGGTCTCGCCTTCACCCTCGATAAACTCGTCCAGCCCTTCACGCTTCTGGCGGAAAAAGGCCAGGGACTGCGGCGTGCCGGTGACGACACCAAACTGGAATCCGTCCGGGTCCTGCCGCACCTCGATCTGCGCGCCACGGATCTGGATCGTGCCTTTGGTCAGCACCACACGCCCGGAAAACACGCTGACCTGCTTGAGGTCGTCGTAACGCAGGGAGTCGGCCTCGATATTCATGGGCTTGTTGCGGTCGGCTTTTTCAGCCAATGCCGCGCCTGCAGCTCCAGCCAGGAGGACTGCACACCAGAGAGGGAGAAAAGGGATTTTCATAAAGGCACGAAACTTGCTCATAAAGCGCTGCAGTGATTGTACCGAGCGCCTGCCAGGAATCGTGCCTCCAACGCCCTGCCGGGCGTATTTATTGCTTTAGCGCCCGGCGCGTACGTCCGCCATCAGGGACTCGACCACCTGCAGCGCGCGCTCGTTGCTGCCCGCCATCTGGCCGTCTGTGAGGAATCGTCCTGCCACGCCCAGCGCTGGCACACCATCCACACGGTATGCGTTCTGCAACTGGGCCGCCTTGGTGGCCTTGGTCACCACCGAAAACGAACTGAACTGGCCCATGAACTTGACCCTGTCGACACCCTGTGCCGCCACCCAGTCGGCAATGGCCTCGGGGCGATTCAGATTGCGGCGCTCGCCATGCACAGCGGCAAACACCTTGGCATGCAGCTTGTCCACCAAGCCCATGGACTCCAGTGCGTAATACAGCTGCTGTTGCGGCACTTCTCCGTCGGCAAACCGGCGCGGCACGCGGCGGAATGCCACATCCTTGGGCAGACGCTTGACCCACTCATTGAGCGTGGGTTCCAGCGTGGCGCAGTGCGGGCAGTTGTACCAGAAGAACTCCACCACCTCGATTTTTCCGGCAGGCGCTTCGACCGGTGCGCGTGGGTCCAGTACCTGGTAATCGGTACCGGGGACCGGCTTTTTGCCCTGCGCCTGGACCATGACAGGCGCCAGAGACGCCAACAGCGCCGAGGATGCAGCCATCCGGGAAAAATCACGACGTTTCATAAATCACATATCTCCAGTGGATTGGACAGGTCAGACCGCAGAGGCTCCAGAAAGTTCCGGGCGCGGTGGCTGGCTAGCGCTGTACCCGCACCAGGGCCGTATCCAGCCCGGCCTTGTCGAGTTTCTCCTTGGCACGCTCACCGTCTTCCTTTTTCTCGAAAGGACCCACCCGCACGCGATACACCATGCGGCCCGACTGTTCGCGCTCGGACACTTTGGTTTCGATACCGCTGAGGGACAGCTTGGCACGGTGGCTCTCGGCGTCCTCCGGGGTGCGGAAAGCGCCCACCTGCACGTAGTACACAAAAGGCTCGCCTTCGGCTGCAGCGGCCTTGGCTTTGGCCAGGTCGCCCAGGGGGTCCGCCGACACGGCCGGTTTGTTCTCGGCCTTCTTGTCGGCGGGCTTGGCCTCATCCTTGCCTGCGGGCTTGCTAGCGGCGGCTTCAGGCGGTACGGCGGGTTGCGCCGCCTTGGCGGGATTCTTGCCGTACAGCGGTGCGTTGGGGTCCCAGTCCTTGTTCTTCTTGGCCTCGGCCGCGTCCTGTTCGGCGCTGCGGCTTTGCCCCTTGTTCATGAAAGGCACCGGTACCTTGGTGACGTACACGGCCACGGCCAGCGCCGCCGCCAGCCCGACCACCACCCCAATGATGAACCCCAGAAAGGTCCCGCCGCGCTGATGCTTCATGCCTTTGTCTCGCTGCTTGTTGAAAACATGGATTACATTTTTTGCGGGGCACTCACGCCCAGCACTGCCAGGCCATTGTGCAACACCTGCGCCGTGGCTGCGACCAGCGCAAGACGGGCCAGCTTGACGGCTTCGTCGTCTACCAGAATGCGCTCTGCATCGTAGTAGCTGTGGTAACTGGCCGCGAGCTCGCGCAGGTAGAAGGTCACGTCGTGGGGTGCGAAGTCCACGGCCGCAGCCGTCAGCATGTCAGGGTACTTGGCCAGCAGCAGCATGAGGGCCTGCGCCTGCGGGCTCTGTAGCGCCGACAGGTCCACGCCCTGCAGGGTGGCCACATCACCCCCCCAGGTGGCCAGCACCGAGCAGATGCGCGCATGCGCGTACTGCACGTAGTACACCGGGTTGTCGTTATTTTTGGCCACCGCCAGGTCCACATCGAAGGTGTACTCGGTGTCGGGTTTGCGGCTCAGCAGGAAGAAGCGCACCGCGTCCTTGCTGGTCCACTCGATCAGGTCGCGCAGCGTCACATAGCTGCCCGCACGCTTGGAAATCTTGACTTCCTCACCCCCCTTGACCACACGCACCATGGTGTGCAACACATAGTCGGGGTAGCCCTGGGGGATACCCACATCGGCAGCCTGCAGGCCGGCGCGTACGCGGGCAATGGTGCCATGGTGGTCGGTGCCCTGGATGTTGACGACCTTGGTGAAACCGCGTTCCCACTTGCTGATGTGGTACGCCACATCGGGCACAAAGTAGGTGTAGCTGCCGTCACCCTTGCGCATGACGCGGTCCTTGTCGTCCCCGTAATCGGTGGACTTGAGCCACAGCGCGCCGTCCTGTTCGTAGGTCTTGCCAGCATCGCGCAGCTTTTGCACCGCGGCGTCCACGCGGCCACTGGTGTACAGGCTGGACTCCAGGTAGTAGTTGTCAAACTTCACCGAGAACGCCTTGAGGTCCAGGTCCTGCTCGTGGCGCAGGTAGGCCACGGCAAACAGGCGGATGTCGTCGAGCGCATCCACATCGCCGCTGGCGGTGAATTCGCGGTCGTCGGAATGCACCGTCTTTTTGGCCAGGTAGTCACCAGCGATGTCGGCAATGTAGTCGCCGTTGTAGGCGGCCTCGGGCCACTCGGCGTCACCGGGTTTGAAGCCCTTGGCGCGCAGCTGGGTGGAGTTGGCCAGGGTGCTGATCTGCACACCGGCGTCGTTGTAATAGAACTCGCGGTACACATCCCAGCCCTGGGTCTGGAACAGGTTGCAGATCGCATCGCCCAGCGCCGCCTGGCGGCCGTGGCCCACATGCAGCGGCCCGGTGGGATTGGCGGATACAAATTCCACCAGCATGCGCTGGCCCTTGTCGGGCTGCACACCGAAGCGCTCGCGCTGGCCCAGCACCTCGCGCACGATCTGCTGCTTTGCCGAGGGCTTGAGGCGGATATTGATAAAACCGGGGCCGGCAATCTCCACCGCATCCACCCAGGCCGCAAACGCGGGCTGGGCCAGCATGGCGGTGCGCAGGTTCTCGGCCAGCTGGCGCGGGTTCTGCTTGAGCGGCTTGGCCAATTGCATGGCGGCCGTGGTGGCCAGGTCGCCATGGGCGGCCACTTTGGGGGATTCAAACGCAGCTTTGGAGCCGGCGCCGGGGGAGAGGGATTCCAGACAGGCAGCCAGTGCCTGCAGGAGTTCGGTTTTGACGGTGAGCATGGGGGCTGATTTTACGGGGGTGGCGCGCAGGGGGTCATCCGCATTGCCAGCCCGTGCGTTATGTGCTGGAATCCATCTGCGGATTCCAGCCGAAAGGCGACGCAACTGTCACATTTCTTTAAGGACAACACATGAAAAAACTGATTTCCCTCGTGGCCTTGGGTTTGACACTGGCGGTGGGCGTGGCCCATGCTGCCGACGACAAAGCGCCCACTGCGCAGCAAAGCAAGATGAAGACCTGTAACGTCGATGCCAAGGACAAGAAAGGTGACGAGCGCAAGGCCTTCATGAAGGAATGCCTGAGCGCCAAGCCGGCTGCTGCCGCAGAAGGCAATTCCCAGCAAAGCAAGATGAAAACCTGCAACACCGAAGCCAAGGGCAAAAAAGGCGACGAGCGCAAGAAGTTCATGAGCGAGTGCCTGAAAGGTTAATTCTTTCAGTCTCCAAAAAATCCGGCCGCTTTGCGGGCCGGTTTTTTTATGTTCGCGCAGCACCCCAAACCACGGTGGTCCGCATGCTGCGATGGGCAGTGAAATTACTCTTTGCGGTCCTGCACCGAGGGACTGTCGCTGTGGGATAGCGGGTAGGCATCGGCCACATAACCCGGACCCTTCATCACTACCACGATAGCGCAGCCAATCGCCAGGGTCAGCACCATGGTCCAGTGGAAGATCACCGCACCCCAGGCCACATAACTGGCCGTCAGCAGCCAGCGCGCATGCACCGCACTGGAGTCCGGGTCCAGAGTCCAATCCAGCGCGACCCACAACAGCGCTGGCACCAAGGTTCCTACCAGGGTGATCAACGGCAACTTGCGCCAGATACGCCATTCCAGGCCGCTCGCAGAGCGCCGGGTGCCTTCCAGTTTTTTCAGCCAATGCATTCGACCTCCTGCAGTGCCAGCCCTTCGTGCTCGGCCAGCATTTGAAGTGCGTGCTCAAACAGGGCGCGTGCCGAACCGGACACTGAATGCAGGTAGGCATGCAGGCGCGCATCTTCGGAGGTCTTGTTCAGGCATTCCTGGCTGTACTGCTCGAAGCTGACCAGCTGCGCGATGATTTCCGCTACGTGGCGGGGACATTCGCACAACATACTGCTTGACATTCCGGCCATGCGCGCAAGCGTCGCATCGTCGTATTTGCGAGGCGGAATCGTGGCGCCAAGTCCGGTGTGCGCCATCGCCTGGGGCGCGTCCATCAAGAGGGACGCGCGGAACAATTCGGCAAGCTCGTAGTCGGACACTGGCTCGCGACGCACCACCATGCCGGCGCGCTTCATGGATTCCACGACCTTTTCCTGCCCGAAGTGGTACAGGACAATGACTTGCTGGACAGAGCTACGGTCTATCAAACGGTGCAACTGCGCCTGCACCACGGAGTGCAAGGAATGGGTGCGCACCAACAGAAACTCTGGCTTGGTCTGCAACGGCTGCACCAGCGCCGCATCCAGGTCGGGAAAAACGTCGGTCACTTGCAGTCCGTTGCCGGAAAAAATTTGCCTGAATTTATTTGAGGCCAGCCTCGCCGCCAATGCAAGCCCGACCACCGCCACGCTCGGGACCTCGCGTTCTGCGCTGTGGGGCGCATTGCGCCGCTGGGATGCGTCATGGTGGTGCAACAAGGCGCTGAGCTTGGCTGCATCGTGATTGGCAATACCGCTGATGGAGTGCCCCTGCTCCGTGAGGCGCCGCAGCAGTGTGGCGCGCAGAACATCGTCATCGTTGTACAGCCGCTGTCGGCCTTCGGTCATGCGGGGGCTGAAGGTGCCATAGCGGATTTCCCAGCCACGCAAGGTCGGCACGGGCACGCCACTCAATGCCGATACCGCACCAATGCGATGCCCGGCAGTGGACCTGGATTGACTTGCGTGTGTGTTGGGCATGATCATCTGGTGATTGGATAGGTATTGAATAGTTTATAGCAAATCTTTATTAAGTTGAGTAGATATATCTTGTCGAAATGCTACATTCAGCAAGCATTTCCATGCAACCAACCTGGAGTACCTATGAAGACCTCAACTACTTCCCTGACCCACAACCGCCGCGTATTCATGATGCAGGCCGTCGTGGGCTGCGCTGCCGTGGGCACTGCCCTGCAAGTCAAAGCACAGGCGATGCTGGCTGAAACCGATGCGCAAGCCGTCGCGTTGGGCTACAAAGCCGATGCCACCAAAGTGGACAAGACCAAGCAGCCCAAATATGCCGCAGGACAGATGTGCACCAATTGCGCCCTGTTCCAGGGCGCAGCAAAGGCAGCCGCGGGCGGTTGCCCGCTGTTTGCCGGCAAGCAAGTGGCTGGCAAGGGCTGGTGCAGCGCCTGGGCCAAGAAGGGCTGACTGCGCCGCAGTCTTTTGTACGTACTGCCATGACCGCACTGTTCACAACAGACTACCGGGCCCTGGTCATCGGTGCGAGGGGTGCGATCGGGCATGCCTTTGTGGACGCCTTGCAGCAGGATCCGCATTGCAGTCACGTTGAAATGGTGTCCCGTTCG
>CAUJJV010000207.1 GCA_963205375.1 Pseudomonadota bacterium | reverse complement strand
GTGACCTGGTGGCCCGCAGTCGCCAGGTGGCCTGCCATGGGGTAGCCCATGACGCCCAGGCCCAGAAAGGCCACCTTGGTCGGGGTGGAAGCTTCGTAGGTTTTGGAGTTGATACTGGACATGGCTTACATCAGTGCAAAGTTTTCGGTACCGGCGCTCAGGTCGCTGGACTTGGCTCGCGCGCTATTGAGCTTGATCTGCAGGCGCAGGTCATTGAGCGAGTCGGCATTGCGCAGCGCGTCCTCGTAGGTAATGGCGTGGGCCTCATACAGGTCAAACAGCGCCTGGTCAAAGGTCTGCATGCCGGCCTGGCGGCTCTTCTTCATGATTTCCTTCACCTCGGCGACCTCGCCCTTGAAGATCAGGTCGGAAATCAGGGGCGAGTTGATCAGGATCTCGACCGCCGCCACGCGGCCCTTGCCGTCCTGCTTCGGAATCAGCCGCTGGGACACCAGCGACTTGAGGTTGAGCGACAGGTCCATCAGCAGCTGGCTGCGCCGCTCTTCCGGGAAGAAATTGATGATGCGGTCCAGCGCCTGGTTGGCACTGTTGGCGTGCAGGGTTGCCAGGCACAGGTGGCCGGTTTCGGCAAATGCCACGGCGTGCTCCATGGTTTCGCGGTCGCGGATTTCGCCCATCAGGATCACATCGGGTGCCTGGCGCAGGGTGTTCTTCAGGGCCGCTTCCCAGCTGTCGGTGTCCAGCCCGACTTCGCGCTGGGTGACCACGCAGTTCTTGTGCGCGTGCACGAACTCCACCGGGTCTTCAATCGTGATGATGTGGCCCCAGGACTTCTCGTTGCGCCAGTCCACCATGGCCGCCAGGGTGGTCGATTTACCGGAACCCGTGGCGCCCACCATGATGCACAGTCCGCGCTTGGACAGCACAATGTCCTTGAGCACCTGCGGCACGCCCAGACCGTCGATGGTGGGCAGGATTTGCGGGATCACCCGCAGCACCATGCCGACCTTGCCCTGTTGCACAAAGGCATTGACCCGGAAACGCCCGATGTTTGGCGGCGAGATGGCGAAGTTGCCTTCCTTGGTGCGCTCGAAATCGGCCACCTGGCGGTCGTTCATGATGGAGCGCGCCAGTGCCATGGTGTGCGCGCCGTTGAGCGGCTGCGGGGACACCTTGGTCACCTTGCCGTCGACCTTGATCGCGGGCGGGAAATCGGCCGTAATGAACAGGTCACTGCCATTGCGGCTGACCATCAGTTTCAACAGGTCGTTGATGAATTTCGTGGCTTGATCGCGTTCCATAAGAAAACCTCCTTTTGTCTAGTTACCCAGGGAAGTTCTCGGGAATCTTGGCCTTGGCGCGCGCTTCGGACGGGCTGATGATGTTGCGTTTGACCAGGTCCGTCAGGTTCTGGTCCAGCGTCTGCATGCCCAGGCTGTTGCCGGTCTGGATGCTGGAGTACATCTGTGCCACCTTGGCTTCGCGGATCAGGTTGCGGATCGCGCTGGTGCCCAGCATGATCTCGTGGGCAGCGACGCGGCCCTGGCCATCCTTGGTCTTGCACAGGGTCTGCGAAATCACGGCCTGCAGCGATTCGGACAGCATGGCGCGGACCATTTCCTTTTCGTCGGCCGGGAACACGTCAATGATCCGGTCGATGGTTTTGGCGGCGCTGGAGGTGTGGAGTGTGCCAAACACCAGGTGGCCGGTTTCGGCTGCTGTCATGGCCAGGCGGATGGTTTCCAGGTCGCGCATTTCGCCCACCAGAATCGCATCCGGGTCTTCGCGCAGCGCAGACTTCAGCGCCGCAGCGAACGACAGCGTATGCGGCCCCACTTCGCGCTGGTTGACCAGGCACTTCTTGGACTCGTGCACAAACTCGATCGGGTCTTCCACCGTCAGGATGTGGCCGAACTCCGTCTCATTGAGGTAGTTCACCATCGCTGCCAGCGTGGTGGACTTGCCCGAACCTGTGGGGCCGGTGACCAGCACCATGCCGCGGGGCTTGAGGGCCAGGTCGGCAAAAATCTTGGGTGCGTTGAGTTGTTCCAGCGAAAGAATCTTGCTGGGAATGGTCCGGAACACGGCGCCGGCACCACGCTGGTGGTTGAAGGCGTTGACGCGGAAGCGGGCGAGTCCATCGATCTCGAATGAAAAGTCGATTTCCAGGAATTCTTCGTAGTGCTTGCGCTGGCCGTCGTTCATGATGTCGTACACCATGGCGTGCACCTGTTTGTGGTCCAGTGCTTCGACGTTGATGCGTCGCACGTCGCCATGCACACGGATCATGGGCGGCAGGCCGGCGGACAGGTGCAGATCGGATGCCTTGTTCTTGACGCTGAAGGCCAGCAATTGGGTAATGTCCACAAAGTCCTCTTGGAATGGTTCGTTGTTTGTTACGCTCGTAGATTATGACCATGATTGCCGACAATCTCCAAAAGGTACGCACCCGGATTGCGACCGCGTGTAACACCCACGGACGCCCACCCGAAGCGGTGACTTTGCTGGCGGTTTCCAAGACCTTCGGACCGCAGGCGGTGCGCGAGGCCTTCGCCGCCGGCCAGACGGCGTTTGGTGAAAACTACATTCAGGAGGCGGTCGACAAGATCGTCGCACTGGCGGACCTGCCACTGGAGTGGCACTGCATTGGCCCGATCCAGAGCAACAAGACGCGACTGGTTGCCGAACATTTTGACTGGGCGCATTCGGTAGACCGGCTCAAGATCGCCCAGCGGCTTAGCGAACAGCGCCCCAAGGGCGCAGCGCCGCTGAACGTCTGCATCCAGGTCAACATCGATGGCGGACCAACCAAGGCCGGTGTAGCGCCAGAGGACGCCCTGGCGCTGGCCCAGGCCGTAGTGGCGTTGCCCAACGTGCGCTTGCGCGGGATCATGACCATTCCCGAGCCTGCTATTGATTTTGAAGCAGCTTGCGCAGTACACATGCGGGCTAGAGCTCTATTTGATGCACTAAATGCAGCAGGGCTGGTACTCGACACCCTGTCCATGGGCATGACGGGTGATCTGGAAGCCGCCATCGCCTCGGGCAGCACCATGGTGCGGGTGGGTACCGCCATTTTTGGCGGTAGAACCTACCCGACGCGGGTTTAGGTTCGCACCCGTCCGTCGCCGGTCAGCATGGACAGCTCCACAAAGCTGGAGGCCACGTGGTCGGTCGGGGAAAAGTGGACGTTGAATCCACCAAAAGACTGGTTGCTGATGCTCTCCAGTCCGGCGATCAGCCCGTCGCGCCCGCCTTTGGCACTGCTGCGCCGCAGGCCTTCGGCCATCACCTTGGCTGCTACATAGCCTTCCATGCTGGAGAAGTTGGCCGACACCGCGCCATTGCTCTTGCGCACCATCTCGATAAATTCGCGCGAAATGCCCTTGGCGTTGGTGTAGGGCGTGGGCATCACCTGCGACACCACCACGCCGGCACCCTCCTTGCCCAGCTCATCGGCCAGGGCCTGTGTGCCGACAAAGGACACGTTGTAAAAGCCACCACCGTAGCCCGCTTTACGGGCGGCCCGGATATAGGCTGCGCACGACTTGTAGGCGCTGATCTGCACCACGGCTTCCGGTGCCGCTGCACTGATGGTTTGCACCGCCTTGGCCACATCCACGGAATTGCGCTCCACGGTGGCGACGGCTACAGGCTTGAGCTTGAGGGCCTCCAGCGCCAGCGTGACACCATCGAGGCCCGCCTTGCCGTAGGCATCGTTCTGGTAGAACACCGCCACTTTGGTGATGCCGACGTTGTGCAACTGCCTGACGATCAGCCCGGTTTCGTCGTTGTAGGACGCGCGCACATGGAATGCGTAGCGGTTCAGCGGGGGCGCGCAGTGCCATGGCGCCGGTAAACGGGGCCACGAACGGCACCCGGGCCTTGGTGGCCAGCGGCAGCGCCGCAATGCTGGTGGGGGTGCCGATGTAGCCAAACAGGGCAAAGACGTCGTTGTCGATCAGTTTGCGCGTGTTTTCTGCGCAGCGGTCGGGCTCATAGCCGTCGTCCATCTGCACAATTTCTACATTGCGTCCGCCCACGCCACCCTGGGTATTGAGTTGGTCAAAGAACAGTTTGGCACCGGCGTGGAACTGGATGCCCAGCTGAGCCGCCGGGCCTGTAAAGGCAGCCGACTGTCCGAGCACGATGCGATCCGACTGGGCGTGCACTGCCGGAAAACCGACCACGCTGGCAGCACCAGCGGCGAGAGAAAATTGGCGACGATTGATCATGGTCATATTGTGGTGCGGTTCACCGGGTTTGCGAAGGGAAAAGTGTTACAGAAGTTAGAGGTGGGTGATGTTCTGCGGGCACCGTGCATGGGCTAGACCATCGGGGCCGGACGGCCGAACAGATAGCCCTGGAAATGCGTACAACCCAGCGCCAGCAGCGCGTCGCGTTGCGCTTCGGTTTCCACACCTTCGGCAATGACTTGCAGCTGGAGGCTTTCACCAAGCGAAATGATGGCCCGTACGATGCTGGCGTCCTGCGCGTCGGTCAACAGGTCGCGCACGAAACCCTGGTCGATCTTGAGCTGGTCCAGTGGCAAGCGCTTGAGGATGCCCAGCGAGGAATATCCGGTACCAAAATCATCCAGCGACAGCCGCACGCCCAGGGCCTTGAGGGCATTCATCTTGGCGACCACGCCAGCAACATCTTCAATCAGCAGGCTCTCTGTCAGTTCCAGTTCCAGGCGCCCGGCCGGGGCGCCCGTGGTGCCGAGCGCCGACTCGATGAACTGCACAAAATGGGGCTGCTTGAACTGGCGTGCGCTGACGTTGACCGCAATGAAGCGGTGGGCCATCTCGGGAATCTCTGCCCAGCTCACCAGCTGGCGGCAGGCGGCATCCAGGAGCCATTCGCCCAGCGGCAGGATCAGCCCCGAACTCTCGGCCACGCCAATGAACTGGGACGGCGGTACCAAGCCGCGCTTCGGATGATTCCAGCGTGCCAGCGCTTCCACTGCGAACACCTGGCCCTGTGCATCCACCTGGGGCTGGTAGTGCAAGACAAATTCCCCGGCGGAAATGCCGGAGCGCATGTCGGCCTCCAGGGCGGTGCGCTGGCTGACCAGGGCCTGCATCTGCGGGTCAAAAAAGCGCACTGTGTTGCGCCCTTCCTCCTTGGCCCGGTACATCGCCAGATCGGCCTGCTGCATCAGGGTGTCCTGGTTGGAAGTTCCGGGTTCCATCATGGCCACGCCAATACTGACGCTGGAGTTGTACTGCTGTTGTTCCAGTGCATAGGGTTCCTGCAGGCGCTGCAGTATCTTGTCGCCCACCTGGCGTGCCTGCTGCACGGCCTCCGGCATGGAGGGACTCAGCCCCTGCAGCATGACCACAAATTCGTCGCCGCCCTGGCGGGCCAGGGTGTCCTGCGCCCGGATGCAGGCGGTGAGCCGGTGGGCCATCTGACGCAGCAGTTCGTCGCCCATCTGGTGGCCCAGCGTATCGTTGAGGTCCTTGAAGTTGTCCACATCAATGAACAGCAGAGCGCCATTCTGGTGGTCGCGGCTGTGGGCCAGCAAGGCGGACTGTATGCGTTCCAGCAACAGCCTGCGGTTCGGCAGCTGGGTCAGCGGGTCGTAGAACGCCAGCTTGTGGATGGCTTGCTCGGTCTGCTTGTGGCGGGTGAGGTCCGTGGAAATTCCGCACAGGGCATAAATGAGGCCCTGCGCGTCGCGCAACGGCAGCTTGATCGACAGGTAGGTGCGTGCCTCGGTTCCGTTCGCACGGAGATTGGTCTCTTCCTCTTCGACGCGCTCACCATCCCGCAGAACGCGCAGGTCATTGTGCTGGAGCTTCTGCGCCGTGTCTGGGTCAAAAAAATCGGCGTCGGTCCGGCCAATAATTTCGTCCTGGGTGATGCCGAAGAGGTCGCACGCCTTGCGGTTCGCATACTGATAGCGCAGATCAGGGTCCTTGATGAAGATGAAAGCGTCCACCCTGTTGAGAATGGTGGCCAGCCGGTCCTCGCCGGCCTGGATGTGCGCGGTCTTGCGGGCCACCTCGCGGCGCAACAGTACGCCCACGCCGACGGCGATCAGCAGCGCCAGCACCAGGGCCGCCAGCGTCCAAGTGACATAGCGGGGAACTGCAAACTGCGGAGGCGTCGCCATCCAGCGCTTGAGAATTTGAAAGTAGTGGGAGTCGGGCGATGCCCCCCATTCGGTCAGGTGGGTGTCAATGGCCGCCAGCAAGTCGGCATTTCGGCCACTGCTGGTGGCATAGAACAGTTGCGAGGGCTGGAACAGAATGGGGGTGGACGCCAGCTTGTACCTTGGCGCCTGGAGTTCGCCAAAAAAGCGGTTGGCTGCGGCGGCATCCACGCTGCCCGAGGCCGCAAGATCAAACCCCTCGCCGAGCGACTTCACCGGAACCAGTTCCGCCTGTACGCCGAATCCGGACAGCAGGTCGCGCAGGTAGCTCTGCTGTACCGAACCTTCGAGTACTGCGATGCGCTTGTCCCTGAGGTCCAGTGCCGAATTGATGGTGATGCCACTGTGCTTGTAAATCTGCGACCAGCTCAGCAGCGCAGGGACTTTGTGGAAGTCAAACACCGTGTCCCGCTGTTCGTTGAAGGCCACATCGGGCATCAGGTCCAGTTTGCCGTCTTTCAGTGCATCCAGGCAGGCTTGCCACTCGCAGCGGACCGGGCGAAGCGTCCAGCCTTCACGTTTCGCCATCTCCACCAGCAACTCACCGAGGATGCCACTGGGTTGGCCGTCTGAGCCCATGAAGATCTTGGGTTCGTTCTGGTACACCCCCACACGCACTTCGCGTGGGGCGGCCAAGGCGCTGGTGTTCAGCAGCAGCCAGAACAGCCACGCACATCCGAACCAGCGCAGGCGGCTGTGGCCCAGTGTGGGAGTGAAGTTGGAGAACAGCGTGGCCATGGGATGTTCAAAGCTAACGGTGATCCGCCATTGTCCTGCATGAACCGCCATGTTGGAACGCCAGTTTTCTGTTATCGAAACAATGGCCACTGGTTCGGGGGGGGCTGTGCCGCATTCGGGTGCATACCCCCACCCGACTGGGTTATAAATGGGAGGCAATCCCTGCTGACCGAGCATGCACCAGAACCTCTCTCTTCACGAACGCCTGAAGCGTCCCGCCGTGCAGTGGCCCATCTGGACGGGGCTGATGCTGGTAATGGGCTTGCTGATTGGTGTGGTGCAGTGGCGTGAATACCGGGAGATCGGACGGACTGAGCGGGAGCACCTGTTGACCCAGGTGCGGGTGGCCGACCAGTTGCTCACGTCCCAGATCCAGTCTGCCGATGCAGCGCTGCGCACCATGCTCGAAGGCCTGGACCGCTGGCGCGGGCCCGAGGGCTACCTTCCGTTTGCCCATGAGCACCTGGGTCGGGTCGAAAAGATGATGCCCGGCGCGCGCACCTTCGCCGTGCTGGACGCGCAGGGTATTTGTCAGCTCTCCAATCGGCACGAACTGATCGGAATGGATCTGTCCGGGCGCGATTACTTTGCCCGTGCGAAGGCGGGCCACGGAAGCGCAGAACTGCGCATTGCCGCGCCCTACCGCACGGTGCTGGGGGCCTGGGCGGCCACCATTTCGCGGCCGATCACCCGGGCCGATGGTACGTTTGGCGGGGTGGTGGTTGCGACCTTGTCCCCCGAATATTTTGAAGACGTGATGAAAACGCTGCGTTACGCCCCGGACATGCGGGTGACGCTGCTGCACGACGAGGGGCAGATCTATGTGACGTCGCCACCAGATCAGGCGATATTGGCCCGTGACTATTCAAATACCAGCAATTTCTTCAGTGAACACCTGCGTAGCGGCCTGGCGGAAAGCTACCAGGGTGGTAACAGTCTGGACGAGCGCAAACGCTTTGGCATGGTGCGCACCGTGGCATTGGGCGGCATAGCGGCAGACCACCGTTTTGTGGCCGTGGCTGGGCGGGAGTCCTCCGCAGTTTATGGACCCTGGCGCATGGAGACGGCGGTCTTGGTGGGGCTGTGGCTGGCAATTCTGCTGGGCAGCGGATGGGGGCTGGCCCAGTTCCGGACCCGTGCGAAGCTGTTGCGTCGCCAGGCGCAGGAGGCTGAGCAGGCCATGCAGCGCAGCAACCAGCGGTTTGAGCAAATGGCAAGTGCCGTGCCCTGTGTTCTGTTCGATTTTGAGGTGGCTGCCGGGATGGAGCCACGCCTGCTGTATGTGGGGCCTTACAGCACCCAGCTGCTGGGGCGAACGCCGGAGGAATTTTCCAGCCAGCCCGGCCTGTTCCTGCAGAGTGTGCACCCGGACGATGCCCGGGAATTGCAGGCTGCGGTGGAGCGGGCCTTTTCCCACAAGGCGAGTTTTGACTGCGACATTCGCTTCACCACCCCCCAGGGACAGGAGCGGTGGGTGAAGATGACGGCCATGCCGGTAGCGTCCGACCACACGCCAGACGTGCACCGTTACAGTGGATTCCTGTCGGACATCACCCTGGAAAAGGCCCAACAGCTGGTGCTGAAGGATCTGGCCTACCGCGACCCGTTGACCCGGGCAGAGAACCGGCGCAGTTTCATGGAAAAAACGCAGGCCGAGCTTGCACGGATCAAACGGGGTGGTGCTGAGGCGTCAGTCATCATGCTGGACATCGATTTTTTCAAGAATGTCAACGACACCTACGGCCATGATGTGGGCGACGCCGTGCTCAAGCACCTGGTCGCCGTGCTGCGCGCCTGTCTGCGCAGCATGGATGCACTGGGGCGCCTGGGCGGTGAAGAGTTTGCAGTGCTGTTGCCGGAAACATCCCTGGAGTCTGCGGTGCTGCTGGCCGAGCGGCTGCGTCAGGCGGTGCAGGCCAGTCCCGCCGTAGAAGCTGGATATAGCGTGCCCTTCACCATCAGCCTGGGGGTGGCCCCGTTGCGGGCGGATGTGCCGGATGTCAAAAGCGTGCTCAAGCTGGCGGACCGTGCCATGTACCAGGCAAAAAACACGGGACGCAACCGCGTGGTGTCCGTGTCCGATCTCAGCCCTGCCGCCTGAATAGCTGTGCCACCCAGCCGCCGCCGCTGACCAGCACAATGCCCACCAGCACCGGCACAGCGCCCAGCAGGAAGCTGGCTTCCACCGGTTCGCCCAGCAGCCATGCACCAAACGCGATGCCGAACAGTGGCGTCAGAAACGAGAACACGCCCAGGCGCGACGCCAGGTAGTGGCGCAGCAGCCAGAACCACACCAGAAAGCTGGCAAACGACACCACCAGGGAGTGAAACGCCAGGCTGGCCCATACCTGGGGCGTGGGGTTGAAATGCGCCTGACCGGTGGCGAAGGCACCCGCCAGCAGCAGCACAAAAGCGCCGATCAGCTGGTACAGCAGGGTCTGGGTGGCCGGCGCTCCGGCCAGTGCGGAGCAGCGCACCACCACCGTGGTCGCACCCCAGGCCATACCGCCGAGCAGGCCCAGAAAGTCGCCCCACAGGATGTTGGATGGTTCCGTTGCCGTGGCCTGGCTGCGCCCAAAAAAAGCCAGGGCCAGGCCGCCGAATGCCAGCGCAATCCCCACCCATTGCAGCGGACCCAGCCGCTCGGCTGGCAACCGCCAGTGCAGGCCCAGCGCCGCGAAGATGGGTGCGGTGTACAGAAACACCACCATGTGCGACGCGCTGGTGTGGCGCAGGCCCTCGGCCACCAGCAGGAACTCCAGCCCGAACAGCACACCCACCACCACGCCAGGCTTCAGGGTGCCATCGCTCAGGCGCATGCGTTCGCCCCGGGCCAGCATGACCAGTCCCACCAGCAGGGCGGCCACGCCGGAGCGCAGCCCGATCTGCATGACCGGTGCAATGTCCGCCGCCGTGGCCTTGAGTACCACCTGTTGCATGCCCCAGATAGCGCACAGCACCAGCATGAGCGTGATGGCTTGGGGGTCGAGGGCTTTGCGGGTGTCCATGGGTGGTGTTGTGATCCAAGGGGGATCTGGATTATGGGTTTGACGGCTTTCATTGATATAGTGAAAAACCGACAGTCCATACGCAGAATCCGACAAAGCATGCCCATCCTCAGCCCCAAGCTGGACGTTCCGCTGTCCAGCCCGCACCTGCCGGTGCCCATCATGTTCCGCAGTGCGTACGTGCCGGCGGAGGGCCTCTACCCGCAGCACCAGCATGCGTGGGGCGAGTTTGTCTATTCATTCAGCGGGGTGATGGAGGTGAAAGTGGCAGGCCACCACTACCTCGCACCACCCCAGTACGGCGTGTGGCTGCCCCCGAACCTGGACCATGTGGGGCTGAACCGCCAGGAGGCACACCATGCCTCGCTGTACGTGTCCGCCCCGCTGTGCGCCGTGTTGCCCGCCGAACCCTGCGCGCTGACCGTGAGTCCGCTGGCGCGCGCCCTGCTGGAGCATCTGCACGCCCAGTCGGTCCGGAAGACGGCGTCCGAAGCTGGTGCGCGGCTGCTGCAGGTGCTGGTGGATTTGCTGGTTGCGGCGCCGCGAGTAGGCAGCTACCTGCCCACGTCGGACGACCCTGCGCTGGGCTCCGTACTGCGCTGGCTCGAAGCCCATCCGGGCGACAACCGCCCTGTGCCTGAACTGGCAGCGCAAGTCCACACCACCGAACGGACCTTGATGCGACGCAGCCAGCGTGACCTGGGCATGGGGCTGTTGCAGTGGCGCCAGCGGCTGCGCGTGGTCAAGGCCATGGCGCTGCTCGAGCGCGGTCAGACGGTAGAGACGATTGCACTGGATCTGGGCTACGGCAGTGCATCGGCCTTCATCGCCATGTTCAAGCGGCTGGCAGGGACCACCCCTGACGAGTACCGAAAGACGGCTGCAGGCGGCATAAAGGGGAACTGAGGAGTCGCATTCGGTGCTATCCTTTTGTATACATTTTAGGTTGCACGCCTTGGTGTGTGGCTATTAACAGGAGACCTGAGCCATGAGTCAAACACATACATCTTCCGGCGCCTCGGCGCGCGCGCTGCTCGGCGATCGGGTCCTGATGGTGGCGGTGGGCGTCAGTGCCCTGGCCAGCATTGGCCTGGGGCTGCAGTTCATCGAGTCCGGACTGGCGCTGGGCTTTACCGCCGTTTTGGCGCTGCTGGCGGTGGGTATCTACGTCACCGCCAAGGGCAGCGTGGCCAGCCGCTATGTCCTGACCTTCGTTCTGGTGGGATTTGTGGCACTGCACATTCAGCTGGCGCGCGGCATGATCGAATTCCACTTCGGTGTGTTCGTGGTGCTGGCTTTCCTGCTGGTGTACCTGGACTGGAAGCTCATCATTTTCGGGGCGGCCGCCTTTGCGGTGCACCACATCGCATTTGACCG
>CAUJJV010000206.1 GCA_963205375.1 Pseudomonadota bacterium | reverse complement strand
CAGGCGCGGGCCACCGCCGGCGATGGCGGGCTTGATGGGCAGCACGTAGCCCACGGGGGTGTCGAGCTTTTGCTCGAACACGCGGCGCAGGCGGGCGCGTTCCATCTCGTCGTCGAGTTTGGAATTGAACGGGTCTACGTTGACGGGCAGGCGACGCTCGCGCCACAGGTAGTACCAGGTGTCTTCATACGCAGTCTGGATGTACTGGTCCGTCAGGCCCAGCTTGGCGGCCAGGGTGCGGGCAAAGTAACCGGCGTCTTCGCTGGTGTAGTGGGTGGGGTCGCGCTCGTCGGTGAACAGTGCCGGGTTGCGCCACACCGGCTGCTTGTCGGCACGCCAGTAGATGTTCAATGCCCAGCGTGGCAGTTGCTCGCCGGGGTACCACTTGCCCTGGCCAAAGTGCAGGAATCCACCCTGGCCGTATTCGTCGCGCAGCTTGTGCACCAGTGCGGTGGCAAAGCCACGCTTGGTCGGGCCCAGGGCATCGGTGTTCCATTCGGCCGCGTCGCGGTCGTTGACGGCCACGAAGGTGGGTTCGCCACCCATGGTCAGGCGCACATCGCCCGCCACCAATTCGGCGTCCACCTGGTCGCCCAGCGCCATGACATCGGCCCATTGCTCGGGCGTGTAAGGCTTGGTGACGCGGGGCGACTCGTAAATGCGGGTCACCTGCATGTGGTGGCTGAATTCCACCTCGGACTCGTCCACACCGCCTTCAATCGGCGCTGCGCCAGAAGGCTGGGGTGTGCAGGCCAGCGGAATATGGCCTTCGCCCGCCAGCAGGCCGCTGGTGGCGTCCAGGCCAATCCAGCCAGCGCCGGGCAGATAGACCTCGCACCAGGCGTGCAGGTCGGTGAAGTCGACCTCGGTGCCGCTGGGGCCGTCGAGCGATTTCACATCAGGTGTCAGCTGGATCAGGTAGCCGGAAACAAAGCGCGCGGCCAGACCGCAGTTGCGCAGCAGTTGCACCATCAGCCAGGCCGAGTCGCGGCAGGAGCCGCTGGCCAGTTGCAGTGTCTCTTCCGGCGTCTGCACACCGGGTTCCATGCGGATGGTGTAGTTGACGGCCTTGTGCACCATCGTGTTCAGGTCCACCAGGAAGATGACGCTGCGGCGCTTGGTGCGGTCTATCTTGTCCAGAAAGCCCTGCAGCAGTGGCGTGACCGGATCGGCGATCAGGTAGGGGGCCAGTTCCTGCTTGAGGTTGGCTTCGTAGCTGAAGGGGAACTCTTCGGCTTCAGGCTCCAGAAAGAAGTCGAAGGGGTTGTACACCGCCATTTCGACCACCAGATCGACGGTGACCTTGAATTCGGTGGTCTTCTCGGGAAACACCAGGCGCGCCTGGTAGTTGGAAAACGGATCCTGTTGCCAGTTGACAAAATGGGTGCTGGGTTCGACCTTGAGCGAATAGGAAATCACCTTGCTGCGGCAGTGGGGCGCAGGACGCAGGCGGATGACCTGGGGACCAAGGTTGACAAGCCGGTCGTAGGTGTAGTGGGTGACGTGGTTGAGCGCGGCGTGGATAGACATAGGCTGACTTTAGAGTGCTAGTGCAGCATAAAGCAATTCCCGCGCCAGTCCCATGCCCGGTTAGCATGGACACATGCAGATGGCAACGCATTCCAGGTCGTTATTCCCCGGTGTGACTGGCACCCTGACCGCCGCCACCCTGGGCTGGGTGGCGGGTACTGCCTTGCAGTTGCAGCAGCCGGACCTTAGCTCGCCAGTGGTTTATATGGCTTTTATGGCCTTGGCCCTCGTCGGATATGCGTATACAGCTACAAAAAATATAGCAAATCTGCCCGGATTTCTGGCCGCAGGACTGACCGTGGGTGCACTGGCGTTCGGTGCAACCGGCTTGCGCAGCGCGCTTTTCCTGCAGCATGCTCTGGATCCGGCGCTGGAGGGGCGCGATGTGATGGTGGTGGGAGTGGTGGCAGACATGCCGCAGTCCAACGAGGCGGGCTTGCGTTTCCGGCTGGAGGTCGAATCGGCACAACTGGACGGTGTGGCACTGCAACTGCCCGCCAAGGTCGATGCTGCCTGGTACGGTGGTGTCTATCCGACCGGGAGCGAGCTGGTCGGGCTGCAGCGCCAGCCGCTGGACCTGCGGGCTGGCGAGCGCTGGTCCATGACGCTGCGCCTGAAAGCGCCACACGGTAGCCAGAATCCGCATGGGTTTGACTACGAACTGTGGCTGTGGGAGCAGGGCGTGGGGGCGACCGGCTATGTGCGGGCCGGGGCCAGGGACACGCCACCGCAGCGCATCACACAAACCTGGAAACACCCGGTGGCGCTGGCACGGCAGGCTCTGCGGGAACGTATTTTTGCCAGCGTTGGGCAGCGGCAATCCGCCGGGCTGATTGCCGCGCTGGTGGTGGGCGACCAGCGCGCCATCGACCGGGTGGATTGGGATGTGTTCCGGGCGACCGGTGTGGCCCATCTGATGAGTATCTCTGGGCTCCATATCACCATGTTTGCCTGGGGTGCAGCCTTGCTGGTGGGCTGGTTGTGGCGACGCTCCGGCCGCCTGTGTCTCGCATTGCCGGCACCGACCGCAGCGCTCTGCGGTGGCCTGCTGCTGGCCACGGCCTACGCCGTTTTTTCCGGCTGGGGCGTGCCCGCACAGCGCACCTGCACCATGCTGGCCACCGTCTCACTGCTGCGCTTGACCGGTGCGCGTTGGCCCTGGCCGCGGGTCTGGTTGCTGGCCTGCGCCGTGGTGGTAGCCGTGGACCCGTGGGCATTGTTGCAGCCGGGTTTCTGGCTGAGTTTTGTAGCGGTGGGGGTGCTGTTTGCTACAGATTCAGGAGCTACCAGCGCAGGTAGTACGGGGGCTAAAGCCGATTTTAAAGACCAATCTTCCGCTGGGCCGCCCCAAGGAAGATTAGCCCCCTTGGGGGGCAGCGCAGCACACGCGGTGGCAAGCGTGGGGGCTATGTTCCGTGAGCAGTGGGTCATCACGGTGGCGCTGGCGCCACTCACGTTGCTGCTGTTTGGCCAGGTGTCCCTGGTGGGGCTGGTGGCCAATGCGCTGGCGATTCCGTGGGTGACGCTAGTGGTTACACCACTGGCCATGCTGGGGGCGCTGGTACCCATGGTGTGGGATGTGGCAGAACTGGCCGTGGGGTGGCTGCTGGCATGGCTGCAATGGCTGGCCGCTTTTCCATGGGCCAGCCTGTCGATGGCGGCGCCACCTTGGTGGGCCGGTGCAGCCGGGTTGCTGGGCGGGCTGTTGCTGGTGATGCCGCTGCCCTGGAGTGTGCGGAGTCTGGGTGTGCCCTTGCTGCTGCCCATACTGCTGTGGCGTCCAGCGTTGCCACCCGTGGGCGAGTTTGCACTGCTGGCCGCCGATGTCGGTCAGGGCAACGCAGTGCTGGTGCGCACCGCCAGCCACGCCCTGCTGTACGACGCGGGGCCGCGCTACAGTCTGGAAAGCGATGCAGGCCACCGCGTGCTGGTGCCCCTGCTTAAGGCGCTGGACACCCGGCTGGACCGCGTGGTGCTGAGCCATCGGGATACCGACCACGTAGGCGGTGCGGCGGCGGTGCTGGCCATGCAGCCGCAGGCAGACCTGTGGAGTTCTCTGGAGGCGGCGCACCCATTGCTGGCCATGCGGTCCGGGCAGCGTTGTGAGGCCGGCCAGCACTGGGAGTGGGATGGCGTGCAGTTTGCGGTGCTGCACCCCAGGGCAGAGGACTACGCGGGTTCCGCCAGGCCCAATGCACTGTCGTGCGTGCTGCGGATTTCCAATGGCCGGCAAACAGCCTTGCTGGTGGGCGACATAGAGCAGGCGCAGGAAGCCCGCTTGGTCGCGGATGCCACGATCCTTAAAGCGGACCTGCTACTGATTCCCCACCATGGCAGCAGGACGTCCAGTTCGGGTGTGTTCCTCGACGCAGTGCAGCCGCAGCACGCCTGGGTGCAGTCCGGGTACCGCAACCGTTTTGGGCATCCGGTGCCTTCCGTGCTGGAGCGCTACCGGGAGCGGCATATTGCGGTGCAAGACTCGCCCCATTGCGGAGCCAT
>CAUJJV010000205.1 GCA_963205375.1 Pseudomonadota bacterium | reverse complement strand
GCGACGTGGAGTTCGACTTGGGGTTTGCTCATGATTTATTTCACCAAAGTGGCAGAGTTGATAACGATAGGAGTGGCAGGTACGTTTTGGTACATGCCTTTGTTGGTGGTGGCAACGCCGCGAATCTTGTCCACGGTGTCCATGCCTTGCACGACCTTGCCGAATACGGCGTAGCCATTGCCGTCAGGCTGTGGGGCATTGAGTCCGAAATTGTCCACCACATTGACAAAGAACTGGGCGGTGGCCGAATTGGGTTCACGGGTGCGTGCCATGGCAATGGTGCCGCGGTCATTCTTGAGGCCGTTGCGGGCTTCCAGGGCGATGGGAGCGCGTGTGGGTTTCTCTGCCATCGACGCATCAAACCCGCCACCCTGAATCATGAAGTCACCAATGACGCGGTGAAAAATGGTGCCGTCGTAGTGTTTGTCCTTGACGTATTTCAGGAAGTTTTCTACCGTAACCGGTGCCTTGTCTGGGTACAGCTCCACAACAAACTCACCCTGTGTGGTCCTGAATTTGACCTTGGGCGCACTCTGCGCCAGTACGGCTGTTTGCACCAGCATGCCTGCGCACAATGCGAGGCACAGCCGGCGTCCCAGACTCCAATGCGATCCTGCCATTACATGGTTCCTTCAAAAAATATTTTCCACTGGTTGCCCTGACGCATCCAGTATTGCCGTTTGGTCCAGCCAGTGCGAAATCCTTCTGCCACTTCACCGAAGGTCACGACCATGGTGTCGGTACTGTCCGTCCACCGCAGGTAGGACACGTCCTTGAGCTGGATCGTACGCCCCTGCACTTTGGAAAGCTCGGTCTTCAGTGTGGGGGTCCACTGTGCCAGGGTCTTGCCATTGCTGGTGAAGTCTGGGGTGTAGTAGGAAAGGATGTGGTCCAGATTGCCGGACGTCTTGGCATTGCGCCAGGCCATCAGGGCATCCTCAAACGATTTGCCATCCGAGCGCGCGCTGTGCGGAGCAACCCACTGCAGCTGGTTGGCAATCACCACCGGTGTGGTTTGGACTTCCACGGTCCGGATGATGTGGTCCAGATCCGGGTTGGCGAGCACCACACAACCATCCGTCGCCTGGGGCGGGCGTGAAAACTGGTTGGGGGGGGTGCCATGCAGCCAGATGCCGCTGCCCGTCTTGCCGCGCCGCGTGTCCAGAATGTTCGGGTAGTTGATCGGCAATGCGCCCGAGCCGTAGAAGTCCTTGAGTGACTTGCGGTCCAGGTTGCTGGTGATGTAGTACACGCCCAGTGGGGTGCGCTGATCGCCTTCGGTCACTTTGGAAATGCCCGCCTTGCCGACCGAGATGTAATAGTCCGACACCAGATTCAGGCCACTGGCGGTGTTTTCGAACAGGTACAGACGCGAGCGTGAAGCGTCCACGGCTATGGCATGGCGCGAGCGCTGGGACAAAGCCAGAAACTGTGACGGGATGGCGCCTGCCGGTGGCCGTTCACGCAGTGCCTTGATCCGCCGGTGGCTCTCCTCACGCAGTTCATTCAGCACTGACGGCGCGCGGCGTGCAAGGTCGTCGGGCATATCCCCCAGTGTCCGGATGGGGCGCGTTTGCGCCGTCAGCAAGTCACCGTACACCAGCTGCGCCAGCTGGAAGTGGGGCAAATCCTGTACCAGGCTGGTGGCCTTGACCAGTGCCTGCCGGTTCTGTGCCTTGCCGATGAGCGTGTAGATCTCGATCAACCGCGCTTCGGCCACACCGTCCGCATCTTTGGGCGCCACGGGTGCGGGCGCCGTTGCGCGGGAGGCTTTCGCCGTGGGCAGGTTTTTGGTGGCCGCATGGGCCAAGCCCATTCCCAGCATCAGCCATGCCGCGACGAGGGTAAATTTCAAAGACACGCCCACGACCAGACGTTATCAGTTGCCGGTGGATTCTTTGACGATTTGCCAGCGATCGCCTGTCTTGACCAGATCCAGTGTCTTGCGGCTCGACACGGCGAGTCCACTGGCCTTGTAGTCCTGGCGGAACCTGGCAGTGGCTTTGGAACCCTCCACGGTCACAGCCAGGTTTTCCAGCTTGATGCTGATATTGTTTTTGCTGCCAATGCGCTGCCTGCGTTCTGCTTCCCACTGGCTGCGTGACATGGAGCCTGGAGGATCAAATTCCTTGCCATAGCTGGCCAGATAGGTCTTCATGTCCTTGGCCGCCCAGGCGTTGGCCCACGCCTTGACGGCAGCTTCAGCTTCCCGCGTGGAGTTACCAGCAGCAGGTGCAACGGGTGCCGATGCAGGGGCCGGTGTGGGTGCTGCAGCGACAGGGGCTGCAACTGCGGGTGCCGCCACGGGAGCCGGCGCGGCCACCGGTGCAGGTGGCGCTTTGGCGACCGCCTGGGTTGGCAATGTGGGTGGAGGTTTGACCGCGACGGGTGGAAGTGCTGCTGGAGCCGGGGCCGCAGCAGCGGGCACGGGGGCCGGACGCTGTCCCTTGGCGCCGCTGGCACTGAACAGTTCACGGATCAGCGCCAGTTTGGGGGCCACCGCCGTATTGGAGTTGTCCAGTTGCAGGGCTTTGTTGTAGGCCTGGCTGGCGAGCTTGGCATAAACATCGCCCAGGTTTTCGTGCGCAGTAGCGTAGCTTGGGTTGGTGCGTATCGCCATTTCCAGGGCCGTGCGTGCTTTGTCATACTGGCTCTGGCCCGCATACAGCACGGCGAGGTTGTTGTAGGGCTCAGGCAGCTCTGGATAGTCTTCTGTCAGGCGCGTAAAGGTGCCAATGGCTTCCGAGGTCTTGCCGCTGTCGCGCTGGATGACGCCCTTGATGAAGCGCATCTGCGGGTCTTTGGGCTTGGCTGCAAGGTACTGGTCCGCTTTGGCCAGTGCTTCCGTCAGCTTGCCTGCGCGCACCAGTTGGGATACGTCCGAATATTCGTCAGCAAAAGCGTTGCCTGCGAACATGGCCGCAACGAGGGTCAACAGGCGAAGGGGCTGGAATACAGTGGAACGGGCGTGCTTCATAAAGCCTTTGCAGTCTTGCGCGTGGAGAAGGGGGCCCATGGGGGCGCTATATACTGCGCTGGATTGTATCTGAGGGGTAACAAACCTGCCCCCCGAATCCAGAACAAGATTTACCCTTACCAGTTCGATATCGGCCGGAGATTTTGCCAGGGGTGACGCCCTGCGCCATCGTTTTGAAATACCCATGAGTTTGCGCATTTACAACACGCTTTCGCGCGCGCTGGAAGACTTTTCTCCCATTGAGCCGGGCCATGTGCGGATGTACGTCTGCGGCATGACCATTTACGACTTGTGCCATATCGGCCATGCCCGGATGATGATGGCTTTTGACGTGGTGCAGCGCTGGCTCAAGAGCAGTGGCTACCGTGTCACCTACGTGCGCAACATCACCGATATTGACGACAAGATCATCAAGCGCGCGGTGGAGCGCGGCATCACGATCCGTGCGCTGACCGACGAGATGATTGTTGCCATGCACACGGACATCGATACGCTGGGTCTGGAGCGACCGACGCTGGAGCCACGCGCCACCGAGTATGTACCGCAGATGCTGCAACTGATCGGGCAATTGGAGTCCAAGGGGCTGGCCTATCGAGCGGCTTCGGGGGATGTGAATTACGCAGTGCGCAAGTTTGCAGGTTACGGCAAGCTCTCGGGCAAATCGCTCGACGAGCTGCGGGCTGGTGAAAGGGTGGAAGTGCAGGGCGGCAAGGAAGACCCACTGGACTTCGTGCTCTGGAAATCGGCCAAACCGACCGAACCGGACGATGCCAAGTGGAATGCCGATGCGCTGGGCTATGCCTATGGCGTGGGGCGTCCTGGCTGGCACATTGAATGCTCGGCCATGAGCTGTCAGACGCTGGGCGAAACCTTTGACATCCATGGTGGCGGCGCAGACCTGCAATTCCCCCACCATGAGAACGAAATTGCCCAGAGCGAAGGCGCCACTGGCAAGCCTTTGGCCCGCTTCTGGGTGCATAACGGCTTTGTGCGCGTGGACAACGAGAAGATGTCCAAGAGTCTGGGCAATTTCTTCACCATCCGTGAAGTGCTGGCCAAGTACGACCCCGAGACCGTACGCTTCTTCTTGTTGCGCACCCACTACCGCAGCGCGCTGAACTACAGCGATGTGCACATTGACGATGCACGTAC
>CAUJJV010000204.1 GCA_963205375.1 Pseudomonadota bacterium | reverse complement strand
TCCTGGGTGCGGTAGATTTCTTTCAGATTGCGCAGCATGCGGCCGATGATTTCGCGCGGCGGTGCAGTCTGCAGATACAGCCCCAGCGGCACGTCGAATTCATCGACCAGCCCGTTGCGACGGCGGTACGGATCCAGCCGCTCGGCCAGTTCTTCACGGCTGAGCGAATGGCCGGTCATGGGATCAAGCACTGCTTGCCCCATTGGCAAATGGACCTTCACCAGAAAATGTCCCGGAAAACCCACGCCGCGCACTGAAAGCCCCAACCCCTGCGCCAGCTCCATCCACAGCACCCCCAGCGAGATGGGAATGCCACGGCGCGTGCGCAAAAGCGCATTGAGGTAACTGTTCTCCGGGTCGTAGTAATTGTTGACGTTGCCACCGAATCCCAGGTCCTTGAAGAAAAACTGGTTGAGGACGCGCAACTTCTGCAGGGGACCTGCGTCAGCAGGCAAGCGACGGCGCACACGGGAGAGCAACTGGTCCACGTCGTCGAGCACGGACTGGATGTCGAGATCGGGGTATTCGTCCTGCGCCAGGCTGACGGCGGCCTCGAACAGGGCAAAGTCAGCGTCGCTCTGCACCAGGGACGCAAAGTAATCCAGCGGAGTAGGCGGTGTATACGAAAACTGCATACGAAACCTCACTTGGGTCGTTAACGACGCAGAAATTGTCGCAGGTTCAGGCCGGCGGCCCAAACGGCCCCCAAATAAATGGACATGGCACCGGCCATCAGTATCGCCAGCAGGCCAATGCGCTTGAGGCTTTCAGAACGCAACTCGGTCCAGGCAAAGGCCTGTGCAGCCCACAACAGGTAGATCACCAACAGCGCGCTTCCGGCCAGCACCTGCAACAAAAACAAGCCCCAGCCGGCTTCTGGGCGGTAGCTTTTGCGCCGCATCAGCCCCACGAGCAACCAGGTCGCGTTGATCAGGGCACCCAGACCGATGGACAGGGACAGGCCGGCATGCTTGAACAGGGGTACCAGCACGATGTTGAGCAACTGGGTGATGATGAGCACGACCACCGCAATGCGCACCGGCGTCTTGATGTCCTGGCTGGCGTAGTAGCCTGGCGCCAGAACCTTGATGGCCACGATACCTACCAGCCCGGCGCCCCACCCCATCAGGGCCAGCGTGGTCTGCTGCACGTCCGTCTCGGTGAATGCGCCGTAGTGGTAAAGCACGGCCACCAGCGGTTTGGCAAACGTGAGCAGACCGATGGCACAGGGCACGGACAGCAACACCACAATGCGCAGCCCCCAGTCCAGCAGCGCGGAGTACTTGGCAGCGTCGCCCGACGCCTTGGCGCCAGCCAGTTGCGGCATCAGTACAACACCCAGCGCCACACCCAGCATGGCGGTAGGGAACTCCATCAGCCGGTCGGCATAGGTGAGCCAGCTGACGCTGCCCGTAGGCAGGTGGGATGCGATCTGGGTATTGATCAGCAGCGATATCTGCGCCACGCTGACCCCAAGCAGGGCCGGCAACATCAGCTTGCCGATGCGTCGGGTACCCGGGTCCTGCCAGGCATCGCGGATGGCACTGGTGCGCACACCAATGCGCGGCAGCATTCCCAGCCGATGGAGCGCCGGAATCTGGACTGCGAGTTGCAGCACGCCACCAACCATGACCCCCACGCCCATGGCATAGATGGGCTCAATGCCGCGCTGCCCCAACCAGGGTGCCAGCAGCCAGGCTGCAGAAATCATGGACAGGTTAAGCAAAACCGGCGTAGCTGCAGGTACCGCAAACCGTTTCCAGGTATTGAGCACGCCGGAAGACAAAGCCACCATGGACATGAACCCGATATACGGGAACATGAACCGCGTCAGGAACACCGCTGCGTCGTATCCACGCGGGTCCTTCTGCATTCCACTGGCCATGGCCCACACCAGGAACGGGGATGCCAACACCCCCACAATGCAAGTGAGCAGCAATACCCAGGCCAGCAAGGTGGCGACCCGGTTCACCAGCAGGTGCGTCGCTTCCTCTCCATGTTGCGCCTTGCTCGCAGCCAGCACCGGGACAAATGCCTGGCTGAACGCACCCTCGGCGAAAAGCCGGCGAAACAGGTTGGGAATACGAAATGCCACATTGAACGCGTCCGTCATGGCGCTGGCACCGAAAGTGGCTGCAACCAGCAACTCACGCACCAGACCGGTCATGCGGGACACCAGGGTCCACAAGGACACAGTAGAGGCAGATTTGATAAGGCTCACGGGGCGAGTGTAGCCCGAGGTATCTCCACCGGCGGCCCGACAAAGTCCGATTTGCCTGAACCGGGGCCGGGCTGGTACAATAGTCGGCTTTGCTGACAACATCCTCAGACACAAGGAATTACTACTATGGCATCTGGAAAACCCAAGAAAAAGAACCCGCGCCTGGCGTCGGGCCGTAAACGCGTCCGTCAGGACATCAAGATCAATGCAGCAAACACCTCCCTGCGTTCCAAATACCGCACTGCGGTAAAGAACGTTGAGAAGGCAGTTCTGGCCGGCGACAAGACCAAGGCCGGTGAACTGTTTGCGAAGATGCAAGCCGTGGTGGATACCGTGGCTGACAAGGGCATCTTCCACAAGAACAAGGCCGCTCGCGACAAGAGCCGTCTGGCCACCAAGGTGAAAGCCTTGGCCCTCGCAGCCTAATCACTTAGGC
>CAUJJV010000203.1 GCA_963205375.1 Pseudomonadota bacterium | reverse complement strand
TGGTGGAGCTGGCGGGATTTGAACCCGCGTCCATAAGCCTTCTTCGAACAGTTCTACATGTGTAGCCGTCTGATTTGGATCTCGCTTTTCACATCGCGCAGTGGCACGCTATGCAAATCGCCAGCAACCTATTTTCTCGGCCCACCCTAAGTTACCCAAGGCAGACCCAGCCGAATGAAATTACCCCACAGCCTGGACGGCTTGCGCCACCCTTGCCCAGCCTATCGGCTTGCTGTTGTGAGGCTCACGCGCAATTAAGCGGCGAGTGCGAAACGTTCGTCGTTTGCAGTTAGTTTGTTTGAATCTGTTTTACGAGCGCATTCAGCTCGACATGCCCTGCTGCGCGTCCGAACCCATGTCGAAACCAGTGCAGCCCCTCAAGGCGTATTTTAGGCGTTTGCGAGCAATTGCAAGAGGTCCAGCGGAGAATTAATCTCGGCATGTGCACCCCAGCTGGCCGTATCGGCCTTGCCGCCCAGGTAACCGTACGTGGCCGCCACGGTGCCCATGCCGGCCGCCAGTCCCGCAACGACGTCGCGCTCATCGTCACCCACGTACAAGCACCGCCCAGGTGGCAGCCCCAGCCGCCGGGCCGCCTCGAACAAGGGCTCGGGGTGCGGCTTGGCATGCGGCGTGGTATCCCCGCTGACAATGGCTCCGGCCGTAGCAAACAAAGGCATGGCACGCGTGAGCGGATCCGTGAAACGCGCAGACTTGTTGGTCACCACACCCCAGCGCAGGCCACGTGCCGAAATTTCCGCAATCAGGTCCGATACCCCGGCAAAGGCATACGTTCGCTCGCTCATGCAAGCAGCGTAATTGCCAAAGAACTCCTCACGCAACAGGTCATAGCCGGGAGATTCTGGCGAAATTCCAAATGCAATCCCCAGCATCCCCCGGGCACCGGCGCCCGCCATGGGTCGGTAAGTTTCCAGCGGCAGGGATGGCAATCCCCGTGCGACCCGCATCTGGTCGGCTGCCGCGCCAAGATCGGGGGCACTGTCAATCAGGGTTCCGTCCAGGTCAAACAGAACGGCTTCAATATTGGGAAAAGCTACCTTCATGGCGGGAGTCAAGCCGGTCTTTGCGAAGCAAACATGTAGTTGACACCAGTGTCTGCACTCAATGAGTACCGTTGTGTCAGGGGGTTGTATTCCAGTCCGCGGGTTTGCTGCAGATCCAGCCCTGCACGCCGGCAGTAAGCCGCGAGCTCGCTGGGGCGAATCATCTTTGCATATTCGTGCGTTCCCTGGGGCAGCATTTTCAGAAGGTACTCCGCGCCAACAATTGCATAGAGAAACGCCTTGGCGCTGCGATTGATGGTCGAAAAAAACACCCATCCACCCGGTTTGACCAATGTGGCACACGCCTGAACTACCGATGCGGGGTCTGGCACGTGCTCCAGCATTTCCATGCAGGTCACCACGTCAAACGCTCCCGGAGCTTCAGCTGCCAGCGCTTCTGCACTGACTTCGCGGTAAGCAACATTCGGTGTCTGCGCCTCCAGCGCATGCAATTGCGCCACTTTGAGCGCCTTGGTGGACAAATCAATGCCCACGACATGGGCACCCTTGCGCGCCATGGAATCCGCCAGAATACCGCCGCCGCATCCAACATCCAGCGCCCGAAGCCCCGAGATAGGGCTCAGCTTGTCAATCCAATCCAGCCGTAGCGGGTTGATCTGGTGCAGGGGGCGGAATTCGCTGTCCAGATCCCACCATCGGTGGGCAAGCTCGGAAAATTTGGCCAACTCAGCGGGGTCGGCATTCAGAGTGGTAGTCATGTACAGATTATCAGGGCAACAAAAAACCCGCCGAAGCGGGTTTCTTGAAGTTTCTCAAAAAGAGATTACTTGGAAGCGCGGGTGCCGACCACTTCGATTTCAACGCGGCGGTTCTTGGCTTGGCCTTCTTTGGTCTTGTTGTCAGCCACAGGAGCCTTCTCGCCCTTGCCTTCGGTGTACACGCGGTTCTTTTCGATGCCCTTGGACACCAGGTAAGCCTTGACAGCTTCAGCACGTGCCACGGACAGCTTCTGGTTGTAAGCGTCGGCGCCGGTGGAGTCAGTGTGACCCACAGCAATGATCACTTCCAGGTTGATACCCTTTACCTTGCCGGTCAGGTCGTCCAGCTTGGCTTTGCCTTCGGGCTTCAGAACGGACTTGTCGAAGTCAAAGAAAGCATCAGCAGCGTAAGTCACTTTGGCAGCAGCGGCAGCGGGAGCAGCAGCTTTAGGTGCAGCGGCAGCGGCGGCTGCAGCAGCGGCGGGAGCAGCAGCGGCGGGAGCAGCAGGAGCAGCCAGAGCGCCACCGCAACCGGCAGCAGCCGTGGCGGGTGTCCAGCTTGCATCGCGCCAGCATTGGCCGTCAACGTTCTTCCAGACGTCGCCAGCAGCGCTGCGCCAGTTGTGGATTTCCTGTGCGCCAGCGGCGGTAGCCAGTGCTGCGGTAGCGATGAGGAGTGCTACTTTATTCAGTTGTTTCATGACTTTCCTTCTATGAGCGGAGCAAACTGCAGCAGCGCTGCGATGTATTTGAATGACGCCCCAAGCAGCATTGCACCAATTAGGACGGTCGCTCTATTGTGCCATAGCAAAAAGCGCTTTCCATCATATGCACCAGGTCAGGGCCATTCTCGGGCCCGAGTGCAACAAAATGTTGCAGCCATGCTACATACGCCGGGTCGTAGAATCGTGGGTTGTCCCTGACATAGCCACGATCCTCCCATGACCCAGTTCGCCAAAGAAACCCTGCCCATCAGCCTCGAAGAGGAAATGCGTCGCAGCTACCTCGATTACGCCATGAGCGTGATCGTGGGCCGCGCCCTCCCCGATGCGCGGGATGGCTTGAAGCCCGTACACCGCCGCGTGCTGTTTGCGATGCACGAGCTCAACAACGACTGGAACCGCGCTTACAAAAAGTCCGCGCGTATCGTCGGCGATGTCATTGGTAAATACCACCCGCACGGTGACCAGTCGGTGTACGACACCATCGTGCGCATGGCGCAGGATTTCTCCATGCGCCACATGCTGGTCGATGGCCAGGGCAACTTCGGTTCCGTGGACGGCGACAACGCGGCCGCAATGCGTTACACCGAAATCCGGCTGGCCAAAATCGCCCACGAGTTGCTGGCCGATCTGGACAAGGAAACGGTCGACTTCGGCCCCAACTACGACGGCTCGGAAAAAGAACCGCTGGTGTTACCCACCCGCATCCCCAATCTGCTGGTCAATGGTTCGGGCGGTATTGCGGTCGGTATGGCCACCAACATCCCGCCCCACAACCTCAACGAGGTGGTGGACGCCTGCCTGCACATGCTGCGCAATCCGGAAGCGACCATCGATGAACTGATGGAAATCATTCCGGCGCCGGACTTCCCCACCGCCGGCATCATTTACGGCATCAACGGTGTGAAGGACGGCTACCGTACCGGCCGTGGCCGTGTGGTGATGCGCGCCAAGTGCCATTTTGAAGACATCGACAAGGGCCAGCGCCAGGCCATCATCGTGGACGAGCTGCCCTACCAGGTCAACAAGAAGACGCTGCAGGAGCGCATGGCCGAGCTGGTGCACGAGAAGAAGATCGAAGGCATCAGCCACATCCAGGACGAGTCGGACAAGTCCGGCATGCGCCTGGTAATCGAACTCAAGCGCGGCGAAGTACCCGAGGTGGTGCTGAACAACCTGTACAAGCAGACCCAGTTGCAGGACACCTTCGGCATCAACATGGTGGCCCTGGTGAACGGCCAGCCCAAGCTGTGCAACCTCAAGGACCTGATTTCGGTCTTCCTGAACCACCGCCGCGAAGTGGTGACACGCCGCACGGTGTTCAACCTGCGCAAAGCGCGCGAGCGCGGCCATGTGCTGGAAGGTCTGGCTGTCGCCATGGCCAATATCGACGAGTTCATACGCATCATCCGCGAATCACCCACACCACCTGTGGCCAAGGTCGAGTTGATGAACCGCCCCTGGGACAGCAAGCTGGTGCGCGAGATGCTCACCCGCACGCGTGCCGATGGCGGCGTGGTCAATGCGGACGACTATCGCCCCGACGGTCTGGAAAAAGAATTCGGCATGGGCAGCGACGGCCTGTACCGCCTGTCAGAAACCCAGGCCCAGGAAATTCTGCAGATGCGCCTGCAGCGCCTGACTGGCCTGGAGCAGGACAAGGTCATTGCGGAATACAAAGAGGTCATGGCCGAGATCGAAGACCTGCTGGACATTCTGGCCAAGCCCGAACGCGTCTCCACCATCATTGGTGAAGAGTTGGGTCACGTCAAACAGGAATTCGGCCAGACCAAACTGGGCGCACGCCGCAGCCTGGTCGAACACTCTTCGTTCGACCTGTCCACCGAAGACCTGATCACCCCCACTGACATGGTGGTGACCATGAGCCACAGCGGCTACATCAAGAGCCAGCCCCTGCACGAATACCGCGCCCAGAAGCGCGGCGGGCGCGGCAAGCAGGCCACGGCCACCAAAGAAGACGACTGGGTTGATCAGCTTTTCGTGGCCAACACCCACGACTACATCCTGTGCTTCTCCAACCGTGGCCGCCTTTACTGGCTCAAGGTCTGGGAAGTGCCGCAGGGCTCGCGCGGTTCGCGCGGCCGCCCCATCGTCAATATGTTCCCGCTGCAGGAAGGCGAAAAAATCACCGTGGTCCTGGCACTGACCGGTGAAAAGCGCACCTTCCCGGCCGACCAGTATGTGTTCATGGCCACCAGCATGGGCACGGTCAAGAAGACC
>CAUJJV010000202.1 GCA_963205375.1 Pseudomonadota bacterium | reverse complement strand
GTCTCCCAGTAAAACCCGGTTGGGCAGGTTGGTGAGGGCATCAAAGTGCGCGATGTGCTCCAGCTGGCTCTGGTGCATTTTCTGGTCGGTGATATCCGAGAACAGGGCCACATAGTGCAGCGCCCTGCCCTGCGCATCGTTCACCGTGCTGATGGTTTGGGTCTGGGCATACATCTCGCCGTTCTTGCGGCGGTTCCATGTCTCGCCCTGCCACTGGCCTTTGTCGTGCAACTCCCGGTAGAGGGCTGCATAAAAATCATCCCCATGCCGTCCCGAACTCAGCATGCGCGGGTTGCTCCCCAGCACTTCTTCCCGGCTGTAGCCGGTAATTCGGGTGAACGCCGCATTCACGTCAATGATGATGCCGTCCAGATTGGTGATCAGAATGCCTTCCTGCGCATGACTGAAAACACTGGCCGCCAATTGCAGCGATTCCTCAGATTGCCTGCGCGCTGTGATATCGCGTGTGATGCCGTGGTACCCGGTGACGATGCCACCGGCATCCCGCTCGGCAATGGCCAGTATTTCGGTCCAGACCCAGCGGCCATCCTTGCACCGCTGCTGCGCTTCGAACGATGCCGCCAATGGACTGGGACTACCTGCATCGGCTTCGCGCTGCTGAATCGCCCGCCTGACAGTGGCGATACCGTCCTGATTGAACAAATCAGACACTTTGCGCCCTACCACCTCATCGGCCCGGTACCCACGCAAGCGTTCGTCTGCAGGACTGATGTAGGTGAACACGAAGTCTTTGTCCGTCTTCCACACCACGTCCGAAACATCCTCCGTCAACAGACGGAAATGGGCTTCGCTCTCCTGCAGTTTCCTGGCATCCTGGCTGCGCTCGATGGCGATGCTGACCAGATGGGCCGACTGTTCGATGATGGTGATGTCCGTCGCCGTCGGTGCATGGGGGGTTCGGTGGTAGATGGCAAAAGTACCAATCACCCGGCCAGACGAGTCACGAAATGGTTGCGACCAGCACGCGGCCAGCCCCGCACTGGCCGCCAGATCCCGATAGGGTGCCCAGTACGGATGGGTGGCGATATCCACCACCACCACGCGCTCACCGGTAAAGGCCGCAGCGCCACACGATCCCGCGCCGATTCCAATGGCCAGCCCCTCCAGCGCTGCGTTGTACGCATCGGGAAGGCTTGGTGCATATCCCTGGTGGATGTGTTTTCCCTGTTCATCCAGCACCAGGATGCTGCACAGGGACGAGGTGAGAATCTGTTCCACGCCCTGCACCATGGCCACCAGAACGCTGTCCAGCGGCTGACTGACCGTGAGCATTTCCAGAATGCGGCTACGAAACAGCTCGTAGCGCCGCATTTGTTTGCGCTCGGTGATGTCTGCAATCACGCCCACCAAACCACGATCTTGTCCGCTGGCATCGACAAAGCGCCGTCCGGTCAGACGTCCCCAGAATTCCGTCCCGTCTTCCCGCCAGTACAACCGGTCCACATCCACCACTGCGATTTTGCTGCCCAGCAGCGCAAGCATTTTTTCCCGGCCCTCTTCGCGCTCTCTGGGGTGTACCAGCGACACATACTCGGCGCCCTCCAGCGACTCCAGAGCCCGGCCAAACATCCGGGCCATGGGCTGGTTGGCCTGGGTAATACGGCCATGCATGTCCACCAGGAAGATGGCCACACTCGATGTATCCAGAATCTGCCGGTGCAGGGCATCGCGCTGCGCCATGGTGTCGAGCAGGTGGTTGAAGCTGGCAACCAGACTTCCGATTTCATCCTGGCTGGCCACTGGCAGTTGTTTAGGCGATTGCCCAGTATTGGACAGGGTCGTCAGCGTACGGACTGTCGACAGCATGGGCGCGAGTTGCCGTCGCAACATCCACCACGTCAGCACACCAGCCAGCAGCGTCAGGAGTGCCGCTCCGAAGAACATGCGCTGCTGCATGGCACCTATCGGCGCAAAGGCCCGATCAGCAGGCAGGGAAACCGTCACCACCCAACCCACACCGGGAACGCCCTTGGCAGAGGAAAGCACTTCACTCCCACTGGGGTTGACTGCAATACCCGACCCCTCGTAACCATCGATGAACCGGTCTGCCAATGTACTGGCACCCGGCTGCACCACCTGCATGACCCGCGTCTTGTCCGAAGAAGCCAGAATCGTCCGGCGTTGCGGGTCCACCACCAGCAGGTAGGCGCCGTGACCGGCGCGGTCACTTTGGGCAATCGCATCCAGGAAGTTGGCCGTGCCCAGATCCGTCAAACCCACCAGCGCTCCCATGACCCCGCCACTGTTGTCCTTCACGGGAAACACCGTGGCGACGAAGGGGATGCCCTGGAGGTTCACCCCCGCATAGGAAGTGCCACCCCCCCCTGCCAGCGCCAGTGCACGCTGAAAAAAAGACCGGTCAAAGTCCGCAGCCGTCTGCAGTGGACGGTAGGCAGGGACCAACGGTGCAGCCAACGTGCCGTCGGGCAATACAACAACTACCCCGCCATTGAAGAGCCGCTGAAGTACCGGGCGACTCTCCAGGGCACCCGTGAATCCGGTCGTCCCGGCCAGCAGACTGCCCCGAACCTCTCCCGCCACGGTTTCCAGAGCCGTCAACCGCTCAGTGAGTTGCTGTTGCACACTGGTAGCCAGGAAGGACGCGGCTTCATACTGCTGCACTCCCAGTAGCTGTTCCATGTCCGAGCGCAGCATGCGGCTCGCGTAATAGGCGAGCGACCAGAAACTGGCCACAAAGATCACCAGCGTGAACAGCGTTATCTTGACCTTGAGCGAGCGCGATTGAAGAAAATTCCAGTGCATGCGGTTGCCAGTCAGTTTCAGGAAGTCCTACCGGTGATTCGGAGGAAATTCCTCAAGAAATGCAGAAATTCCCTCTTGGGCGTCGGGCAACAGTGAAGCCGATGCCATGCGCTCGACAGCGAAAGCATAGGCCTGTCCCCGTGGCAAAACAAGCCTGCTTTTCACCAAGTATTGCAAACGATGCGGTTTCCGAAGTGTGTGCTGAAGCTGCATCAATGCATTGTGGCATAACCCTACTCCTGCTGCGGCGCGTAGGACAGCACAAGGTCCCGTCCAGCATGCTTGGCGGCATAGAGGGCCTTGTCAACCCGATGGGTCAGACTGTCGGCTGTTTCATTCGTTTCCAGTTGTGCCACACCGATGGAGACTGTGACACCGAAAGGCCCTCGGGTACCCGCAAACTGCAAGGTATGCATCGCCTTGCGAACCCGCTCTGCCGCGTCTACCGCCGCTGCCATGCCCGTATCTGGCATCAGTGCAATGAACTCCTCGCCACCCCAACGCCCAAACAGGTCATTCTCACGCAGAGTCGTCTGCACCAGCTTGGCCAGGCTGCGCAACACATCGTCACCAACAGAATGACCATGCTGGTCATTGACGCGTTTGAAAAAGTCAATGTCGAGCAGCATCACCGAAAACTCGCTGGGCTTGCGCTGGGCTCCCTTGACGATTCGACGCAGTTCTCCCTCGATATAGCCTCGCCGGAATGCACCGGTCAGCCCATCATGGATCGCCAACTCATTGAGCTTGCGGTTGGTGGCTTCCAGCTCCATGGACTTGATGCGCAAGGCCTCGTGCATCGCCAGTTCCTGCTGGATGGTCTGGTTCAACTGGTCCATCAGGATTCTCTGGGTCAGCCGGGCACGCACCCACTCCAGCGTGCGACTGTGCTCGCCACGGCTGCGAACCAGCAACATCACGGCGTAGACAAACAGGCCAACGGTCACGACAGGCACCGCCGCCACGAACTGCGGGAAATACACATGCAGCACCAGCAGGGTACCCACCACAATCACGGCCAAAAAACTCGCATAGAGGCGGATGTCAATACCCAGTGCACTCAACATAAATGCCGCCAAGGCAACCAGAAAAATCAGCCGCAGGTAAAACAGGGCATCCACTGCGCCAGACCCGAGCAATATGATGCTGGAAACCCAGACCGCGGCCAGCGCCACCGCACCGACCCACTCCAGAACAAACCAGACACGCCTGCGCTCGGCCTGCAGTTGGGGTTGGCTCAGGTACAGGTGCCCCACCAGGAACCGGTAGGACAGCGCAAAAAACACGGCAATAGCCCAATACAAGATATATTGGATTGGCTGTGCATCCCTATGCGCCCAGCCGAGCAGAAGAACCGGTGGAACACCGACAATGGCGGACTCGCGTGTGCGTGCAAACAACTCGCGCAACATCCGGACCTGGACGACATCGGGAGAGAGTTCCTGTAAATCGCCTTGCGCGATGGAGGACGCATCAGATTTCATGGAGTGCAAGTGAAGTCAGACACTGATCATGGCCCTTTGTATACCCCTCAAAGTATACGACTGCCACCCTGCTCAGCACAGGCGCCCTACCCTGCCGGCCAGTGCACCGCCAACGAGACACAGCGCGACCGTCACCACCCAGGTCCATTGCCAACCACCAACGCCGGCTGCAACCCACGCCACCAGGGGAGGTCCGACAAATTGACCCAGAGCCGACCATTGCTGCATGGCCCCTACCGTCGTAGTCACCGTGTTTTCGCTGGGAGCCAGACGCACCGCCATCAGAAAAAGTGTGCCGGGAATCAGCCCACCCACTGCGGAAAAAAACACCACAGACGCGAACCGCAGCGGCAAAACCAATCCCTCGCCCTGCCATTGACCAAATGCGCCAACAGCGCCCACAGCCATGGCCGCAAAGCCCAGTTGCAGCACCGTCGCGGCGCTCCAGCCCCGCTGCACCAACCTGCCCGACAGTACATTGCCACTCACGTTCACGAGTGCCACAGCGGCCGTCAGCACACCGGTGATTCCGGCGGCCAACCCCATCTGCGCATAAACCAACGGAAGAAAACCGATGACAGCCATCCATTGGGCGGAATACGCAGCAAAGCACAATGCAACAAGCCAGGGCCCCGGGCTGCGCACGGTCAGCCGCAGCCGCGGCAACCATTCCGATCTGGCCACAGGACCTTGTGCGGCAGGCCTCACCGCGGCAAGCTCTGGCACCGCCCACCACACAGCCACCCAGGCCAGCGCAGATACCAGCCCAAGCGACCACCACCAGACCGACCAATGCCAATCCGCCAGCACCCAAGGTCCGATCAACAGTGCGATGGCACTCCCCAGCGGCATGTAGGCACCCCACCAACCCAGGCGTGGCCCCAATGCTTCTAGCGCAACGGTGCGCCGAATCAGGGTGGGCGCCGGCATCACCACCAGCAGAAAGCCCAAGCCTTCCACACCCCGCAGAAGCAGCAAAGCGGCACCATGGTCTGCACAGCCCCCCAGCAAACTGGCCGTCGACAGCACCGCCAGCCCCACCAGCATGCAGCGCCGAAGCCCCAGACTATCCGCCCCAAGACCCACCAACAAGCCCAATGCCATGCCCGCCATTTGCACCAGAGACATGAGGAACCCCGCCTCTACCAGTGATATGCCGAGCGCGACCTGCAAAACCGGAAGTGCAGGCGGCAGCTTGCCCACATGCAGTGCGGCACTGACACCTGCCAGCACAATGATCCACGACGGATGGACGCGAAAACGGGAAGACTTCATGGGCGCTGGCACATTCGGAGAAAGCTGGGAGAGCGGACGATGGATTCATTCTGCAAGAAATCACCACAGGGTAAACCCCAGCCTGCAAAAAGTGTCACCAAGTGGATCGCCATCTGGTGCGTGGTATGCCACACTGGTCGGATTGAATGCCTCGCCAATTCGAAAGTTTTGCGCAGGGTACTCCTGAGTAATAAAGCATATTTGTTGGGAACGTAGTACATGAACTTTTCGAATACCAAAATCAGCGTCAAGTTGGGCGGAGCGTTTTTGCTCATGGTGCTGCTGACGGCGATCATTGGCGGCTTCTCGCTGATCCAGCTGGCGCGCATCAACGGCAACACCGAGGAAATGGCCAGCAACTGGCTGCCCAGTATCAAGTACGCAGGTGAAATTCAAGGGCTGCTGTACGACTTGCGTCAGGCAGAAACGCAGCACGCCATGGCCGTCGCGCCTGAGGACAAGAAGATAGAGGCGGACCGCATTGCTGCCAACAAGGGCAGGATCCATGAAGTGGGGACCAAACTGTCGGCCTTGCTGGACTCTTCGACGGAAAAACAGGTCTGGGAAAAATACGGCAAGGACCTGGCTGCCTACTACGCCATCAGCACCAAACTGCTGGTGCTGTCCGACGTTGGTCCCGCGGAGGCCATGGCCACCACCGAGCTGCTCAATGGCGAGTCACGAACCGCTTTCAAAGCCCTGTCCAAAGACATTGAAGAAACCATTGCGTCCCACTCCAAGGGCGCTGACGCTGCACATGCCGGGGCCAAGCAAACCTATGCTGGCTCCATGTGGAGCGTGATCGTGCTGCTGGTCGTCACCATCGCCCTGGCCGCAGCCATGGCCTACTGGATCACCCGCCAGATCACCCAGCCCATTCAATACGCCGTCAGTGCCGCAAAAGAGTTTGCGAGCGGAAATCTGACCCATGCCCTGCATCCGCGCGGTACGGACGAGCCCGCACAGATGCTGCACGCACTGGAGTCCATGCGGTTGGCTTTGTCCAGAGTGGTTTCCAATGTGCGGCAAGGGTCCGAGGGCGTGGCCACCGCGAGCGCCGAAATTGCGCAGGGCAACCACGATTTGTCGTCCCGCACGGAACACCAGGCCAGTGCCTTGCAGCAGACCGCCTCTTCCATGGACCACCTGGGCTCCACCGTGAAACAAAACGCGGAGAACGCACGGCAGGCCAATCAACTGGCCTTGAACGCCTCCACGGTGGCCATCAAGGGCGGAGACGTCGTCAGCCAGGTGGTGGAAACCATGAAAGGCATCAACGACTCGTCGCGCAAGATTGCCGACATCATCAGTGTGATCGACGGCATCGCCTTCCAGACCAATATTCTGGCGCTCAATGCCGCGGTGGAAGCTGCCCGTGCCGGAGAACAGGGTCGGGGCTTTGCAGTGGTGGCCTCCGAAGTGCGCAGCCTCGCTGGCCGCAGCGCGGAAGCAGCCAAGGAAATCAAGAACCTGATCAACGCCAGTGTCGAGCGGGTGGAACGCGGCACCACGCTGGTGGACGAAGCGGGTACGACGATGGCCGAAGTGGTGGGCAGCATCAAGAAGGTCACGGATATCGTGGGCGAAATCAGTGCCGCCAGCAACGAACAGGCACAGGGCGTAACCCAGGTGGGTGACGCTGTTACCCAAATGGACCATGCCACACAGCAGAACGCGGCGCTGGTGGAAGAAATGGCCGCAGCCGCCAGCAGCCTCAAATCCCAGGCGCAAGACCTGGTGCAGGTTGTGGCTGCTTTCAAACTCAACGATGCCGATGGCGCAGGCAGCCTGCCCAAGCTTTCCGTGCGGCCTGCCGCACCCAAAATCCTCCCTTCTCAGGACACCCATCGCCGGGCACTGGGCACCAATGGATCGCCAGCGCAACGCGCAGCAGCCAGCGCAAAAGCCGCAACGCCGAAAAAGCGGCCCACCACCGCAGCACCTGCAGCTCTGCCCAAGCCGTCCCCCAAACCCGCCCCGGCATCCGGTGACGACGATTGGGAGACTTTCTAGCCAGCGAGCACACAACGGGCCTGCCTTGAGGCCCATACCCCATGCGGTAACATATCCTTACATTTGGACCATCGGATATGACTGATAGGTTTGACACTGCGGGTGCCAAGCCAACACACGGGGAAACGCTGGAAACATGCTTTTAAATATCTCGCGAAACCGTCGACATTTCGGGTTCACACTGGTTGAGGTATTGATCGCCGTCTCGTTGGTCGGCGTGCTGGCAGCCATCGCGATTCCCAAATACAACAACTACCGTGACCGGATGGACCAATCCAAAGCCATCACCGATATCAGGATTCTGCAGACACTGATTACCGACTACTTCGCCAGTGGTGGCACCTATCCGGCATCACTGGCCGATGTTGGCAATGCCAATTTGCTTGATCCAAGGGGCCGCCCCTACGTCTATGTCGACCTGACCAGTGTCCAGGGGAATGGCATGGCCCGCAAGGACCACAAATTCAACCCCATCAACTCTGACTACGACCTCTACAGCACGGGAAAAAACGGGGTGTCCAAAACGCAGCTGACGCAAAAAGACAGACTCGATGACATCGTGCGGGGTCGTGATGGCCAGTTTGTCGGCTTGGCTGGGGACTTTTCGCCTTGAAACTGCACCTCCAGGGAACCTTTCTGCGCAGTGCAGTTGCACGTCGTGTATTTTTTCTCTTCGTTATTTCGGCATTTATCCCTGTAGCCATTCTCGGGGTACTGAGCTACCGGCACGTGTTCAATGTGGTCAGCGAGTCCGGGCAACGCCAGTTGAGCCAGGCCGCGGGCGCCTACGCACGAACGGTGTATGACCACCTGCTGGGAGCAAGTTTCATCCTGAACGCAGATGCCGCCCAGATTCGCGTTTTCACCAATGGCTCCAGCCCCCGCCCGGCGAACTTCGAAAGCGCATTCCTGCGCGTCTATCGCATCACCCACGGGAAGGCCGCCATGCGCTGGGGTTCTGCCTTCGCATCCCCCCCGCCACAGATTCCCGACGCTTTGGAAAGCCATCTGGCCAGAGGTGAGGTGGCGCTGTTGCCATCACACGCTGTGGGAAGCATCCCAACCCTGTGGCTCGCAGTGCGCATCGATACAACACAGCCCGAAAGGGGCGAACTCCTGGCGGAGCTTGACCCCAAATACCTGTGGGATGACCCCGAAACACTTCCATTTCAGACCAGCATCTGTGTGCTGGACCAGCGGTCCGCCCTGCTGACCTGCTCTGACGCTGACCTGGGCGCGACAGCAGTGAACGCGAGTCTGCGCGGAGAAAGTGGAAAAACCGTCGAGATCGACGGCTGGTTGACCGCACGCAGTGCATTGTTTTTAAAAGCCAGGTTTGCACAACCCGAGTGGACCATCATTGCCATGCGTCCCGGTGGGCTGGCATTCGAGTCACTGACGCAGATGGCCCAGACATTGATAGGCATCGCGGTGGCCACACTGCTTTTCGTGGCATTGCTGAGCGTCTCGCAAATCCGGCGCACGCTGGTGCCACTGGAACGCCTCATGGAGGGCACACGTCGCATTGAAAATGAACAATTTGACGTTCCGGTCAGCATCGCCCGAAAGGACGAGTTCGGGCAACTGGCAGATTCGCTGAACACCATGGCAAGCCGGCTGGGACAAAACATCAACGCCATGCAGGCGCTGTCCCGGATTGACCAGCAAATCCTGTCCCACATTGACATTGCACAGATCATTGACCGCGTACAACAGCGGATGCTGGAAATCCTCCCACATGCCCTGGTGAGCGTTGTGGTACCTGACGAATTGAATGCCAATCTGGGAACGGTGTACCTGCGCAAAAAAGGGGAGCACCAGTCGCAGCAATTTCGCCAGCCTCTTGAAAACCTGCGGCTTTCTTCCCTGTTACCCCACGCAGCAGGCCTATGGCTGGATGCAGCCAGCACAGCGCCCCCCCACACGGCCTCCCTGTTTGGTGAACGTGTGCCAGCCCACCAGTTTCTGTTGCCGGTAGTAGCACGCGACGAAGTCGTCGCACTGGTGGCTTTGGGGACGGACGACAGAAGCAGTTTGCCGGAACAGATTCTGGAGCAGCTTCGCGACCTGGGCGGTCGTGTGGGTGTGGCACTTGCCGCCCACGCCCGCGAAGCGCAACTGGTATTCATGGCACGCCATGATGGACTGACCGGTTTGCCCAACCGGGAGTTTCTGAGCGAACGCATGGAGCAGGAGCTGGCCCACGCCCGCCGCGACGGCAGTCAGCTCGCCCTGCTGTTCATTGACCTGGACCGATTCAAGAATATCAACGACTCCCTGGGCCATGATGCAGGCGACCAATTGCTGTGCCAAGTGGCTGGTCGACTGAAATCGAGTGTGCGCGACAGCGATACCATCGCCCGCCTGGGTGGAGACGAGTTTGTCGTGCTGCAAACCGGGTTGCAGAGCCCCCGACACGCCGCAAAAATGGCCGAAGGCATCCTGCAGGTACTGGCGCAGCCGTTCGTGATCGCTGGCGCTGAGCACTTCATTGGTGGCAGTATCGGCATGGCGGTCTATCCCGACGATGGCCAGACCGCCGAAGAACTCCTCAAGCGCGCGGACATTGCCATGTACCGTGCAAAAAATGCCGGGCGAGGTTGTCTGGTCTTCTTCGAGGAAAGCATGAACCAGGAGTTGCAGGAGCGCACATTCCTGGAACACGAGTTGCGCCAGGCCATTGCACGCAACCAGCTCTCGGTTCATTACCAGCCCCGTATCCGCCTGCGCGATGGCCAAGTCTCCGGGGCCGAGGCACTGGTGCGCTGGCAACACCCCGAACTGGGCTGGATATCGCCAGCGCGCTTCATACCGCTGGCGGAAGATACGGGCCTGATTGACCAGATCGGTCCTTGGGTACTGAGCCATGTCTGCACCCAGATGGCCGCCTGGAAAGCCGCGGGCCATGCTCTGGGCACCATTGCAGTCAATGTGTCGGGTCGTCAGCTTCGGGCCACTAACCTGGTGGACCAGGTGCGCGACGCACTGGCCAGCTCCGGTCTGGCTGCGAAATCACTGGAACTGGAAGTCACCGAAAGCGTGCTTATCAACGACGTTGAGTTCGTTATCGCATTGCTCAACCAGTTGCGGGAAATCGGCGTATCCATCGCCCTTGATGACTTTGGCACCGATTACTCGTCCATGATGTACCTGAAACGGTTGCCCATCAGCATCCTCAAAATTGACCAATCCTTCGTCAAGGACCTCACCCACGACGAAGGCTCCCGCAGCATCGCGCAAGCCATCATTGCGCTGGCCCATGCATTGCATAAATCGGTGGTGGCGGAGGGAGTGGAAACCCAGGCACAGGCAGACCTGCTGCTGTCCTGGGGTTGCGAGGAAGTCCAGGGCTACTATTTCAGCCGCCCTCTCCCGGCCGACGCATTCGAAAAAGTTCTGGGTCGCGGCAAGTAAACGGGTGACCGTTCAGGGCGTCAACTCAAGTGACCCATCCATCGGTATGCTTTTCTGCAGCAGTTGCACGAACGCTTCGGCAGGCACGGGCTTGCTGAAATAGTAGCCCTGTACCTCCCCACACCCCTGCGCTTTGAGATAGGCAAGCTGTTCAGCCGTCTCAACGCCTTCGGCGATGGTCTGCATGCCCAGGCTTCTGGACATCGAAATGATGGCACTCACAATGGCCCGGTCGTCTGGATCTCCTGCGATATCGCGCACAAATGACCGGTCGATCTTGACCTTGTAGACCTTGAATTTCTTCAGGTAGTTCAGAGACGAGTACCCCGTTCCGAAATCGTCGATCGACATTCGCACGCCATGCTGGTGCAGTTTGTCCATCATGCCGATGGCAGCATTGGGATCGGTCATGGCGACGCCTTCCGTCAGTTCCAGCTCCAGAAGGTGCGCAGGCAGATTTTCCTCTTCGAGAATGCGCGCAATGAGTTGCGGAAACTCGGCCTGGCGGAACTGCACCGCCGACAGGTTGACTGCCATGCAGATAGGTGCCACACCGGCACCCAGCCACTGCCTGAGCTGGCGCACGGCGGTGCGCAGTACCCATTCACCCATGGGCAATATCAGTCCGCTGCTTTCCGCTACCGGAATGAACTCTGCGGGTGAGATGGAACCAAGCTCCGGGTGATTCCAGCGCAACAAGGCCTCTGCGCCAACGATGGCCCCGGTATCCAGCGACACCTGCGGCTGGTAATGCAACTGGAGCTGGTTGCGATCCAGCGCCCTGCGCAAGGCATTCTCCAGCACCAGGGTGCGCTCAGACGTTGCCTGCATTTCGGCTGTGAAAAAGCGGTAATGGTTGCGGCCGCGCTGTTTGGCGTGGTACATGGCTGCATCGGCGCAGCGTGACAGGGTGTCGAAATCGGTACCGTCTGTCGGGTACATCGCAATGCCGATGCTGGGCGTGACCGTCAGCTCGTGGGATTCAATGTTGAAGGGCTCCAGCGCGGCACACATCAATTTTTCCGCCACATGCGCAGCGCCTAGCGCATCCGTGTCGGGCAATACCAGGATAAATTCGTCACCCCCCAGCCGGGACACCGTATCCTGGTCACGCACCGAGGCACTCAGCCGGCCAGCCAACGCCCGCAGCAACGCATCGCCAATGCGATGGCCCAGGGAATCGTTGACATTCTTGAAATGGTCCAGATCGAGAAACATCAATGCCACCGATTGCCCATTGCGCTGTGCCGTACTCAGCGCATAGTGGCACCGATCAGCCAGCAGCACACGGTTGGGCAATCCTGTCAACGCATCGAAATGCGCCAGCTGTCGGATCTTTTCCTCCGCCTCCCTGGTTTTGGTAATGTCGCGCGAGAGGACCACAAAGCGTGGCTCAGTACCCGGCACCGTGGCTTTTCTGGCTACCGACAATTCGAACCAGCGGGATCCGATGTCCAGCGGAAGACAAATCTGCACCCCGACAGACCAGGTCTTTTCATTGGCTTCCTGCAAAGCGTCCAGTACCGCCCTGGCCGCTTCAGGGGGCATGACATCATTGACCGTGCGCCCCTGCAACTCATCTTCCGGGCGTGCCAGCAACTCCGCACGCGGCGAGTGGGAGCTGTAGTAGCGCCCATCGAGCCCTACCTCAAACAGCAGGTCCGGAATCGCATTGACCGTTGCCTCCAGGTGCTGCTGGGTGGTCAGTATCTCGCTGGTGCGCTGGGACACCAGCGCCTCCAGATGCACATCCCGCAGCCGCATGGCATACAGCAGCCAGGTCAGATAGCCGATCAATCCACTGAACAGCATTCCAAACCCGACCTTCATGGCCCAACGCTTCTGGTCACTCCAGCCCTGCATCGGGGCCACGCTCAGCGTCCAGACACCATTGGGCAGCTCCAGGGAGCGCTGCACAGGATCGATCAACGACGCCTCACCGGAAGACACTATGCGCTGGTGCTCCCCCGTGTCCGGAACCGTACGCCACAACTCATAGGCATAGCCCCGTTCAACCAGCAGCGGCAGCCGCGCAGCATTGAGAGCGAGGGGAAACCGCAAGGTGACGTAGGTGAAACCCCAGAACTTCCGGTCGCCTTGTGCATCCGTCAGGAAGATGGGCAATCGCCCCACGATGCCCTGCCCGCCCTGAGCCAGATTGAGTGGGCCGGCAAGGGTCAGCTGTCCGGTATCGCGTGCCAGACGGGCTTCCTTGTTCTGCGCGCTGTCACCCAACTGATTGAAGCCAATGCTCTTCTCATTGCCTGCCAGTGGAACCACACAGCAAATGATGCCCTCTGGAGCGAGACCCAAGGCACTGATACCGGGGTAGTAGGGCAGCATCTCCGTCGCAACGGCTACAAAGTCATGTACGCTGCCCTTGTCCTGCCGCACCAGCGCTGCAACCGCATAGGTCGCGGACAGAGCCCGCTCAATGCCCCGCTGCAATGACTGCGCATGGTCCGCAGCCAGATCGGAGGCCAGTGCCTTGTACTTTTCCGCTTCCTGCTGTTCGGAATGGGCAATCCACACAAAAGCCGCCACAAGGGCTAGCAGAAACGTCGCGACCGACAACAGCCATTGCCGCGCAGGGGTAGAAGACAGTTGGATAGACATGCGTATCCAGTCTAGCTCCGAGCCGTACCGGGAGCAATGGGTTGTGACCCCATAAAACACAAGACAAACCGGTCGAGATAGCTTGCACACTGCACACGGCAAAATAATATAAGCAAAAAGCACTTGCAGCCCCCGTGGAGTATGCGCAAATAGCTCCTAAAACTATAGCAAGTTTGAAAACCCTATTTTCTTGAAAGGCTGGTTGTGGGAGAAGGTGCATGTTCTTACACACGTATCAGCTAAACTCGCGCAGCATTTGTACGCAACCCCGGTTGCAACCTGATGCACTTTTTGGGCAAACCTGTTGAGAGACAGGGACGCAAAGCCACCGGTCCAAACCTTGTTGTTATGAGGCGGATAGCGGGGTTGCCGGTGCTGCTTGGCAGCGCTCGTTTGTGTCGTGCCCTTTCGTTTGACACATCGAAAGGATCTTGCATGTCAGCTATGTATGTCGCACCCGGAGCGGTGCCATGAAGCAGACCAAACCCTATGGTCGTGCTTTCCAAGCATCCGATAGCGCTACTTCTAACCAGCACCTGATGCCGGCCCTGAGTGTCGACATCCCGCTGCCCATATCCGCAGAAATGGGCCATGAAAGGCCTGCCCTCGATATTGGAGAGCAGTTTTCCATCGCAATACCAGCCACGGAACCAATGCCCCTGCCCATCCGGATGCTTGCCTACGCAGCGACCGCCGTGGTCGCCACTGCCGGCTACATCTGGATCAGGGACAGCCTCTTTGCGCAGAACCTGATCACCATGGTGACCACCAAGGAAACCGTTATGGTCTGTCTGCAGGGCAGCATGCAATACGATGGTTGGCGCATTTGGGACCGGCTCACTGGAAACGGCTACTTCGTGTGTACCGACTGGAAAGTGCAAACACGCTTTGGGAACATCCCCCGTTTTTAAGCGGCAAGCCATTCTCAATCTGTTCCAGTTCAAGGACACTACGCGGCTGATTCTTAAAATGACCCAATGACCTTACGCAACACCATGCCCGATCCGCCCAGACTGGTGGGCGACCTGGCGGTATGGTTGATCATCGTTGCGGAGATGCTGGCGTTCTGCATCCTGTTTTTGTCCTATGCCTTTGCGCGCGCCAAGGATGTGGCGCTTTTCAATGCTTCGCAAAGTACGCTGGATTTGCACTCCGGTGCCATCAACACCGTGCTGCTGATCACCGGCAGCTGGTGTGTGGTGCGCGCTGTGCAGGCAGTGCGCGTCGACGCATCCCCATCAGGTGCGCGGTGGCTGGGGGCCGCGCTGGTGTGCGGTGCCGGCTTTGTGACGCTCAAGGTTCTGGAGTTTTCTGCCAAGGCGGATGCAGGCATCGACCTGTCCACCAACACGTTTTTCATGTTCTACCTCCTGCTTACCGGGTTTCACTTTTTGCACGTGATCGCGGCCATGCTGTTTTTGACGCTTCTGCTCTTCAAGACACTGCAAGGCGCCTACGGATCCAGCGATTCCCATGCGCTGGAGTCGGGCGCTGCGTTCTGGCATATGGTGGACCTGCTGTGGATCGTGCTGTTCCCATTGGTCTATGTCATGCGATGACACCTAACCACATCTGGCTGATTCTGCTAGCTGCCACTGGCGTGACTTTCTGGCTGGGCGAAAGTGGCCTGTCGGGCAGCGCTGGCATGGCGCCAGTGCTGGTCATGTTTGCACTGGCATTTGTCAAAGCGCTACTGGTGATGCGCGACTTCATGGAGTTGCGCCATGCGCCTGCACTGTGGCGCTGGCTGCTGCAGGGCTGGCTGGTGCTGGTCACGACCGGGATTGTGCTGGCCTATTGGATCGGCCAGCGCTAGGCCAGCGATCGCAGCCGCATTGATCTGCATCAACGATCCGCCCCTCAATCGCGGGTTCAATGCGCCATCTTTCGCTGAGGAGAAAGTCACCGTGACATTGGACTCAAAGAACCATCTGCCCGAACGAACTTACGCCCTGGTTCTTGCCGGTGGGCGTGGCAGCCGCTTGCACCAACTGACCGACTGGCGGGCCAAACCAGCAGTCCCTTTTGCCGGCAATCTGAGCATCATTGACTTTGCGCTCAGCAACTGCGTCAACTCTGGCCTGCGCCACATCGCGGTACTGACCCAGTACAAGGCACAAAGCCTGATACGCCACATCGAACGCGGCTGGAGCTTTCTGGCCGCCAGCCTGGGCGAATACGTGGATGTGGTGCCAGCGCAGCAGCAACATGGAGAGTCCTGGTACAGCGGGACTGCCAACGCGGTGTACCAAAACCTGCGCATCATCGACGAAGCCCAGCCCGATCTGGTACTGGTGCTCGGTGGTGACCACATCTACAAGATGGATTACTCGATCATGCTGGCCGAACATGTGGCACGCGGGGCCGCAATGACTGTGGCTTGCCTGGAAGTGCCCGTGGAACAGGCCAGCGAGTTCGGAGTGATGTCCATCGATGCGGACCACCGCATCGTGGCTTTTGCGGAGAAACCCGCGCAGCCAATGGTGCTGCAGCACCGTCCCACGCATGCACTGGCCAGCATGGGCATCTACGTGTTCAACGCGGGCCTGCTGGTTGAGGAACTGGTGCGGGATGCAGCGGACCCTGCGTCAAGTCACGACTTCGGCAAGGACATCATTCCATCGCTGCTGGCCCGGCATCGCGTTTTCGCCCATAGCTTCAAAGACAGCTGTGTCAATATGGTGGACACCACACCGTACTGGCGCGACGTCGGCACGGTGGACGCCTACTGGGAGGCCAATATGGACCTCACCTCGGTCGTGCCAGAGCTCAACCTGTACGACGACGGCTGGCCCATCCTGAGCCTGCAACGCCAGCTGGCCCCAGCCAAGTTTGTGTTTGATGAGGCTGGGCGCAGAGGCGAGGCCCACAACTCGCTGGTGTCCAGCGGTTGCATCGTCAGTGGTGCCAATGTGCGCCATTCCATTCTGTTCTCCAAAGTGAAGGTGCGCGAGGGCAGTGTGATCGAGGACTCGGTCGTACTCCCGAATGTGACCATCGGAAAAGGCGTCAGCTTGCGCCGGACCATCATCGACAAGCATTGCAAGTTGCCAGACGGGTTTGTCGCCGGTCTGGATGCGGCGCAGGACCGCGCGCGTGGCTTTCATGTCAGTGACAACGGCATCACCCTGATCACGCCAGAGATGCTGGGACAACGCATCCACCGGGTGACCTGAACTTTACGCGTCCTGCACCGGACTCTCGTACAGCACTACGCGGTTACGCCCAGCCAGCTTTGCCTGGTACATGGCCTGATCCGCGTGGTGGGCCAGGGCGATGTCATCCAGAGCGTGGTCGGGGTACAAAGCCACACCAATGGAGCAGGAGATTTGCAACGCATGGCCAGCCAGTTCAAACGGCTGTGACAGGGCTGCACGAATTTTCTCGGCCACGGCCAATGCGGTGTGGCTGGCGGGAGCGCCCAGGCTGCGCAACAACAGGACGAACTCGTCACCACCAATGCGCGCCACGGTATCCGAGTCGCGCAGACAGCCCTGCATGCGGCTGGCCGCCACCTTCAGCAGTTCGTCGCCCATGGCATGGCCGTATTGGTCATTCACGGGCTTGAAGTTGTCCAGATCCAGAAACAACAGCGCCACTTGGGTGTGATCGCGATGCGCCGCAGCCAGTGCTTGTTGCAGGCGGTCGGTGAACAACGCGCGGTTGGCAAGGCCGGTCAGGGGGTCGTGCTGCGCCATATGGCGCAAACGCTGCTCACTTTGCTCCAGTGCGGCAGTGCGCTCAGCCACCCGGGCCTCCAGCTCGTTGCGTGAAGCCCATATGTGCATGGCCATGGCCTGAAAGAGGCGCATCAGGTGGCCGATTTCATCCTTGCCACCCTGTGGCAGGTCTTGCGGCACAAAGTCGGCGTGCTGCACCAGCTCAATGGCACTGGCCAGACGGTTCAGTGGCTTCAACACCACCCGCCCGAGCAGCACATTGAAAGCAATCAGCGTCACCAGCAACGACAGGACGAAGACTGCCAGCATGCCCACAAAGTTTTCCAGAGGCAACAGCGTGTTGACATCGAGCAGGGTGACTTCGTACCAGTCAATCTCGGGCAGATAGGCCAGACCCACCAGATACGGCTGTCCGTGCATATGCACCAGCCGGCTGACGGTTTTGGTGGGTGTCTGTTCGATCTCTTTCATGGCCGCCAGTACGGTCTGGCGGTCCTCTGGGGACTGAAACAGCATGTCCAGTGTTTTGTGGGCACCGGCCGACTTGGTGATGCTGGCAAAGTCGATCAACTTCTGGTCGCGGTAAACCTGAATGGCGCCCACATGGTCCACAAACAGACTGGTAATGCCGGGCTGGCTGTTTTCCACCACCTCACGGATAAAACTGGTCAGGTCCAGCCCGGTACCGGCCACACCCAGAATCTGGTTGCCGTCGCGGATCAGCACGTCAATCCACAGCTTGGTCACGCCCAAGGTCACATCGGGGTTGACGTTGATGTGCATGTCGCGGTTCTGCGCAATGATGTCGTAAAACCAGCGGTCGGCTGGCTTGGTGGTATCCAGCGTGTAGCGCAGGGGTGCGTTGGCGTACTCGTTCTTGGCGTTGTTGTGGTAATAACGACCACTCGGGTGCAGCCCCACAAAATAACTCTGGTCGGCAAAGTTGGTTCTGAAGGTCTCCATCTCGGCCAGGGCTCGCTGGGTGAGCGCCTTGTCGTCCGGGTTGCGTGCCCAGTCCTTGATCTGTTGCGAGTTGGCCAGCTGGCGCGACAGCGCAATTTCCCGCAGGATGGGCTGCATCATGCGCACCTTGTCGTACAGCACCTGTTTTTCTGCGTAGCGCATGGCCCACTGCGCCACGATGCCCACCGCCTGGTCCCGCGCCACCCACCACGCCGTGGCCCCGGTCACAATGGTCAGCAAAGCGCTGAGCAGCAGAATTCTTGTCTTGAGTTTCACCCGATTGCCTTTGTCTGGTCAGCACATCGTCACTAGAGCAATCCCCCAACGGGTGTCAGGGATCTGGACGATCATGCATAGCATACCGGGAACTGCGCCAGCTCATTGCGCGCACCCGACTAGACCAGCAGCCGGACTCAGGGGGCGATCTTGCGCTTGAGCGCCAGGGCCACAGGCTTTGGCAAATTGGGCAACGAACGCAACAGCCAGGGCAGTATCTTGCGTTTCACACCGCTGAGCGCCTGCGGCACCACTACCTCAATGAGGTGCGGTCCGGGGTGGGCCAGTGCGTACTCGAGGGCCGACACAAAGGCTTCGGTCGTGGTGGCACGCACGGCATGCACACCCATGCCCTGCCCCAACTGGGAAAAATTCAGCACCGGGCCTTTCAGGTCCAGCTGCGACTTGGCCTTTGGGCCGGGTTCTTCGGCCCCCACACGTTCCAGCTCCACATTCAGCACCGAGTAGGACGCATTGTTGAAGATGATGGAGGTGACGTTGAGCTTCTCGCGCGCCATGGTCCACAGCGCCTGCACGGTGTACATGGCAGTACCGTCGCCAATCAGGGCGATGACCGGGCGGTCCGGGCAGGCAATGGCCGCGCCAATGGCATTGGGCAGGCCCTGGCCGATGGCCCCCCCGGTGAGTGTGATGAGGTCGTGGCGCGGCGCACCCGCAGTCATGGCCCCCAGCAGCAGACCCGACGTAATGGCTTCGTCCACCACGATGGCGTTGGTCGGCAGCAGGTGGCCCACGGCCTTGCACACTTTTTCCGCCGTGAGTTTGCCGCGCGGGCGCGTCGGGCGGGCCGCAGCTTGCAGCAGCGGCTGGGCCTGGTCAGCGCCCAGCGCACGGGCCAGCTTGTCGAGGCTGCCCACGGTGTCTTGCACCGGGGTGGCCAGGGTGTGCAGGGTGCAGGTGTCGGGCACCAGGTAGCTCTTCTTGCCGGGATAGGCAAAGAAGGACACGGGCGCTTTGGCATCCACCAGGATCAGATGCTGCAGGTCCGCCAGCTGCACACCGGCCAGCTCGGCGAGGTAGGCCACACGCTCCACCACCGGCAAACCCGCGCCCCGCTCCAGCCGGGTGGGAAACACTTCGGCCATGACCTTCACACCGCACTGCGCCGCAATGCGGGCGGCGGCCAGCAGGCTGGGCTCGCGCAGGGCGCGCCCCCCCAGCAACAATGCGGATTTGCCGCCGGAGCGCACCGCCTGCGCAATGGCGGCCACTGTGGCGTCGTCGGCACTTTCAGGCGCTTTGGGGGCAATCGGTGCAGACGGCACGCCGCCCTCGCCCCAGGACACATCGGCCGGCAGGATGAGCGTGGCCACCTGACCCGGCAGGCCTCTGGCAGCCGCCACAGCCTCGGCGGTGTCGCGTCCCAGCTCGGCCGTGATTTTGGAGGTGCGCATAAACCCTGGCGACACATTGCGCGCCACGGTTTCAATGTCGGACTGCAACTGGGCGTCGTACTGCGTGTGATAGGTGGCGTGGTCGCCCACGATGTTGACCACCGGCACCTTGCCTTTGCGGGCATTGTGCAAGTTCGCCAGGCCGTTGCCCAGGCCGCAGCCCAAATGCAGCAGGGTTGCAGCAGGCTTGTCGGCCATACGGGCGTAGCCGTCGGCAGCACCCGTGGCGACGCCTTCAAACAGGGCCAGCACTGCGCGCATCTTGGGCTCGCTGTCGAGCGCCGCCACAAAGTGCATTTCGCTGGTTCCGGGGTTGGTAAAGCAGACTTCGACACCGGCATCGACCAGGGTCTTCATCAGGGCTTGTGCGCCGTTGGGCATGGAACTCTCCTTCAGTAACGGGTAAAACGCCGCATGGCGAGTGCAAACGCCAGGCCACCTGCGTACATAAGCACCCCATACAGTGCACCGGGAATGGCCAGGGTATCGTCCTTGAGCACGGAACTGGCAATCACCAGGGCCAGCGCGGCGTTCTGTACAGCGGTTTCGATGCCCAGCGTGACCGACTGGGCACGCGACAGGCGCACAGCCCAGGCCACCGCAAAACCGATGCACAGCATGGTGATGTTGAGCACCAGCGCAAACGGGGCCAGCGTGGCAAAGTTGTCACGCAGCAAGGCCCAGTTTTTCACCACGGCCAGCACCACGATGAGCACAAAGAAGCCGGTGGCAATGCGCGTGGCACGGGGCTCAAAGGCCAGGGCCCAGGCGCTCCAGCGGTGGCGCACAAACATGCCCAAGCTCACCGGTATCCCCAGCACCATGGCCACCTGCCCCATCATCATCCCGACCGGCACATCCACCGCGCGCGCTGCGCCCAAAAAATGCCCCAGCGACCAGGTCACCAGCAGTGGCAGGGTAAAGATGGTGAGCACACTGGCAATGGCGGTAAAGCTCAGGGCCAGCGCCACATCACCACGGGCGAGATAGGTGAGCAGGTTGGAAGTGGTACCCGTGGGGCAAGCCGCCAGAATCATGAAACCCACGGCAAACACACCCGTAATACCCAGTGTCTTAAGCATGAGGTAACACACCAGCGGCAGCAGCACAAAGTGGCACACCACCCCCACCAGCAGGGCACGCGGCTGCGCCAGGATGCGACGAAAGTCAACGGGCGTCAGCCCCAGCCCCAGCGAAAACATGATGAAACCCAGAATGAGCGGCAGCAGCACGCCCGAAACAATGTCACCTTGCATGCAATCTCCTCGTTTTTTCTTAGCCGCCCACGATGGAGCGTGCCGCGGTGCGCGCAGTGAGTATGCAACCCGGCAGGAATGTACCTTCCAGTGAGCGTTTGCCACTGGCACCGCCACCACCAAAACCTGCCGCCTCACCCACGCAGTACAGGCCACTCAGCGGCTGGCCCGCGGCGTCGAGCACACGGCTGTGCAGATCAGTCTGCAAGCCGCCCAGACTTTTTCGGGTGATGAGCTGCATCTGAATGGCAATGAACGGTCCGGCACCGGGCATTTGCAGCGGCGCGGGCTTACAGGTGCGCAGCTTGTCCGGGCCCCACTGCCGCGCATGCTGGATGCGGCGGATCTGGTCGTCGTTGTGCAGCTTGTTGCCGCTCGCAAAATTCGCGTCAAAGCGGTCCGCCGTGGCCTGCAGCACAGCGGGGTCGATGTCGTGCGAGGCAGTCAGCGCATTCATCCTGGCGGCAAGTCCCGCCAGGGTGTCATCTACCAGGAAATGGCGGCTCTCGGCAGCCATTTGCTTGACCAGGCGATGGTTGCCCAGCAGCGTTTCCTTGAGAAACATCGGAAACTGCATGTCGCGGATGCGCTGGTTGTGCTCGGCCCCGGAAATGGCGAACTCCTTGGCGGCAATACGCCAGTTGAGCAAATGCCAGGTCCACGGCTTTTCCTGCGCGGCCACGCGCTGGCAGAGCTCATGGGTGTCAAAACCCGTCACCAACGGCTCGGGGCCCATACGCTCGCCGCGGTGGTTGAGCCACAGCGCTGACTTGCAGGGAATGGTGGAAAGCCCATGTCCCTCGAAATGCGGGAACGGGTGGGGAAAACCTGCGGCGTAATTCCACATTTCGCCCGCATGGGTGATTCTCCCTCCAAGTCCTGCAACCAGATGGTGCAACTTGCCGTCCGCAAACGGGTGCGCGCCATTGAGCAGGGTGGCCGGCAGGGGCCGGTGCCTGGGCCAATTGGCACGCGTTTCTTCGTGGCTGCCGTTGATACCGCCCATGGCCAATACCACCACAGGTGCGTTCAGGCGCACTTCCTGTCCGGTGGCTTCATTGACTGCGAGCGCACCACTCACCGCACCGGCACTGCTCTCCAGCGCGGTGACCCGGTGACCACTCAGCAAGGTCAGCCGCCCGCCCTCTCCTGCCTGGAGCATGAGTTCGATCATGCGGGTGGCCAGGCGGCGCGAGGTGCCCCACACGATGTGGTAGCGCGGCACCGAATTGCCGTTGCCCTGCATGCCCCGCTCCACCCAGTTCACGGCGGGCATAAATTGGATGCCTTTGCCCATCAACCATTCGTACACCTGCGCGCGCGAGTGCTCCACGTAATACTGGGCCCACTGGCGGGGTAACACATCGTCCTCCCCCAGTTCACCAAAGCGGATCCAGTCGCGCAGCGCCAGCTCCGGCGTGTCGGGAATCTTCATGCGCGCCTGCAGTGGCGTGCCCACCAGGGCCATGCCGCCAAAAGCCCACAGGGCCAGGCCACCCAGGCGTTCGCGGCTATCGCGGTCCACCAATGTGACGCGCTTGCCAGCCTGCAGACACTCGTACGTGGTCACCAGGCCGGCCAGGCCGCCGCCGATGACCAGCACATCGGATTGCTGTTGTGTTGCCAAGTCCGTCTCCTCGTTGTAATGGCCGCTCTTTGTCTGTGCCCGGCGGCCTTGTGCGATGCCAACGATAGCGACTTATGATGCGAACATGATTGACTTTATAGGCCATTCAAATTGACTCTACAGGCCACAGTGTCGATGAGCTGGGTGAATACGGTGCTCGGTGCAGCCGAGCGCCAGGGGCTGGAGCGCGAGCCCCTGCTGGCAGCGGCCGGCATACCGCCCGCCGATCTGGCGCTGCAGCGCTGGCCCATCGACCACATCACCCGGCTGTGGCGCACCGCCGCCGCACTCACCAGGGATCCTGGCTTTGGCCTCAAGGCCGGGGCACTGGTGGGGCCGGCAAGCTTCAATGTGGTGAGCTACATCCTGCAGTCCGCCCCCACCCTGCGGGAAGCGTTCGGCGAGGTGCAGCAGTTCCAGCGTCTTATCTCGGACGGCGGGCGCTTCCAGCTGATTGCGGGCGAATCTGCCAGCTGGATCGTGTACCACCCGCGCCAGGGCGAACTGGCCTTCAGCCCGCACCAGCTCGAAGCCGTGCTGGCCGCGGTGGTGAGTTTTTCGCGCTGGGTAACCAACAGCGATACCCGGCCCCTGCGCGTGCAGTTCAGCCAGAGTGCCATTGGCCCGCTGGCGGCTTACCAGGCGGCGTTTCACTGCCCCGTTGAGTTCGAGCAGGCGTTTTCCGGCCTGCTGCTGGACAACGCACTGCTGGACCAGGCCTTGCCGCAGGCTGATGCGCAACTGCAGCAGGTGCATCGCCAGTACGCCGCCGCACGCCTGGCCGCCCTGTCCGACACGGGCAACTTTGGCGAAGAACTTCGCGCATGGTTGCGTGCCCACATGGCCGGTGCCGCACCCACCCGCCAGCAGGCCGCACAGGCCTTTGGCCTGAGTGCGCGCACGCTGGCCCGCCGGCTGCAACAAGAAGGGCTGAGCTACACGGCCCTGGTGGATGCCGCCCACCGCCAAGTGGCATGCGATGCGGTTGCCAACAGCACCCGCAGCTTTGTGGACATTGCCCAATCGCTGGGCTTTGCGGAAGCCAGCGTATTCAACCGCGCTTTCAGGCGCTGGACCGGGAGTACACCCGGGCAGTGGCGCGACACACCAGCGGTGCGTCACGGGCGCGGGTAGCGCGCCTCGACCTCCGCACGGCACACTTCGGGTACCAGACTCTCACGCTTATCGATCATGCGGTGATCGTATTCCAGAGCGGACAGCACATCCAGAATGTCCAGGTCCACGGAAAACAGCAATCCGGGTTCGGGGCTGAAGAAATAGCCGCGTTCGCTGCGCTTGGCATCTTCCAGCAGTACACCGCACAGCACCTCTGCTTTGTCTCCCGTGGCATGTTGCAGGTCTTCTTTGAGCGCCTGCTCCAGGTAAGCCTCGGCATGCAGCGTGGGCTTCCACAAAAAACCCCCTACTTGTTGGCCATCCACAAATACCATCACCAGCCCCCACCCTGTCGCCAGAACCAGCAAACCTGCCACCAACTGCTGGGAACGCCAGCACAACAACCAGCGTCGCAAAGCCACCAGCAGCACCAGTGGCACCACCAGTACCGCCAGCCATCACACCAGCAGGGGCCACACAGCAAAACCACGGCCCGAGCCCTGGAAGCTCCAGATAACCTCCGGCATCACATCGGCTTCCCACAGCGCAAAAAACATTCCACCGACAAGCAACAGCACCAGCAAGGCCGTGGCCAGGGTCCAAAGCGCTTTATTCAGGAGTGAAGCAGGAAGGGGCGCAACAGGTACGGATGCAGTTTGTTTGATGGTGGGCTTGTCCGTACGACGCTGGCGTACGACCCCCACCAGGTACATGCACCCATAACAAGCCGCGATGACAACCGCAAGGGGAATGGCAAAAAAGAGCCCCCCCAGGATTCCGTCAATCTCCACACCAAGCCAGAAGACGCCTCCGATGGCGAGGGCCTGGGTAACAACAGCGCACCACCTGGCAATGGCCTTCAGCGTGGCGCGGGTCCCGGCATTCGGGGACTTGTTCCAGAAGCAGAATCCATGAAGGACCAGGGACGCAGTAGCCCCCAGACATACGACAAGAATCCAAATGTCCTCTGCAAACTGCGGCAGATCATCGAGAAAGAACGCCATCAGACCGACGGTTACGGCAGGCAAGGTAACGAGTGCTACGTGCAGCAAATTATTGGGCGGCAAGATCATGAAAAGTGCGTGGATTTGGGGGGCGGAGAACCAGTGAAGTTCAGCTACTTGTTTTCAAGTATCGCACGGGGTCCAAGCATCGCACTTGCTCCCGCAGCCTCGATGAAACGCAAGTTTTATCGCACTTTTCGGTCTCCTGGAGCAGCAACCGAACTCGCGCCGGGTTCTGGTTTTCAAGAGGGTTGGTAGCACATCCACGCGTTCATGCCGTTGCGATCTTGGCAATAACATGGACCACCCGACAAGCAACGGGAAACACACGTGAAAAATCGTTGATCTCTCTCAATATTCTCGGGCAGCCAGTCGACTACAACGATGACACGCTTCATCTGAGAGCGGGTGCCCAGGAGGTTCTAGTCATGAAGAGACTCTCGTTCATTGCCCTGCTACTTGCCCTACCGCTCAGCACGCCTACATGGGCTCAGACCAACACCTTGCCTGACGGGTTGGGTAAAAAAATCAGTACGCCTGAAGGCTTACGGCAACTTATCGAGAGCAAGGATCCACGCTTTGTCATCGTCGATGTCCGCCCACCTGCCGAATACGCGGAGGGTCATATTCCGACGGCGATCAACATTCCAGGTGGTTTGACTACCGACACGAAGGCACCGCCCGCAAAGGATAAATATTTGGTTCTCTACTGCCTCGGTGGCATGAGGTCACCATCAGCCGGGGACAAGATGCTGGCAGACGGATACAAGTATGTCTTCGTCTGGGGCGGGATCACGAACTGGCCCTATGCCCGGGAAACATCGGAGAAATAGCCGCCAACACGGACGCTATGATGCCCCATGCACCATTTCACGCTGTAGACATGTCCAACCTGGCCGAACAAATTCGCGAAGCACTGTCCATGTTTGCGCGCAACGGCACAGAGCCAGCCTTGATTGGTGGTCTGGCGGTGGTTGCGCACCAGGTGGTGCGCGCCACCAAGGATGTGGATTTTCTGGTGGAGGCCGAAGCCGCGGACAGGGTGCATGCTGCGCTGCTGGATTTGGGCTACCAGTGCCTGTATCGCAGTGAAGACGCCGCCAACTATGTGCGCGCAGCAGATGGTCTGGATTTGCTTTACGCGCATCGTCCCCTAGCGCGCCGCCTGCTGGCGCAGGCATCGGAGCGCGAGACCCCCATGGGCCGCATGCGTATCATCAGCGTCGAGGGGCTTATTGGCTTCAAGCTGCAAGGCTTCGTGAACGATGCAACCCGCACACGCGACCTGGACGACATTCGCGCTCTATTGCGAATACACCGTTCCTCGCTCGACATGAATGAGTTGCGTGAGTACTTTGCTTTGTTCAACAAACCGGATCTCCTCAATGAACTTCTCGGATAACACCGATACGAATGCGGTGCTGGTGCGCGAAGCGGGTGTGCCTTTTCAGCTGCCGCTGGGCAATGCTTCCGGTGTCGACCCCATCGCCGAGTGGCTCAGCCTCATGGAGGTTGTTCAAATGCTTTGCCCTGTGTGGCCAGTGCGCGACAGGCCCATGCAGGGTGACCATTGGCGGCTGTGATGTCGTTCGCGCCATTTGTGCATAAAAAAGCCACGTAGCCCTTACGGGATATGCGTGGCAAGCTACTGAATTTGTAGCATTTTGCGGTACTTACTTGCGTGCAGGTGGCACGTCGGTACAAGACCCATGCGCAATCTCCGCCGCCATGCCGATGCTCTCGCCCAGCGTCGGATGCGGGTGGATGGTCTTGCCGATGTCGACAGCGTCCGCACCCATCTCGATGGCCAGGGCGATCTCGCCGATCATGTCGCCCGCATGCGTGCCGACCATGCCGCCGCCCAGGATCTTGCCGTGGCCCCGGCCAGCATGGCCGTCTCCTGATCCTGCTTCGGGGCTGTCGTCGAACAGCAGCTTGGTGAAGCCTTCGTCGCGCCCGTTGGCAATGGCACGGCCGGAGGCGGCCCAGGGGAACAGGCCTTTCTT
>CAUJJV010000201.1 GCA_963205375.1 Pseudomonadota bacterium | reverse complement strand
GGCTTGGGCGTGTCCATGCGCTCTACTGCCTGGCCGGTGATTTTTGTCTGCATGGCCATCTACAGCGCCTACGCCCTGGCTGGCCTGTATGGCATTGCCATTGCGGCAACCTCCATGCTGAGCATGGCCGGTATCGTGGTGGCACTGGACGCCTATGGTCCTATCACCGACAACGCCGGTGGTATTGCGGAAATGTCAGAACTCCCGGCAAGCGTGCGTGACATTACCGATCCTCTGGACGCGGTGGGCAACACGACCAAGGCCGTGACCAAAGGCTACGCCATTGGTTCTGCCGGACTGGCTGCGCTGGTGCTGTTTGCCGACTACACCCACAAGCTCGAAGCCTACGGCAAGGTCATCACCTTCGATCTGAGCAACCCGATGGTGATCATTGGCTTGTTCATCGGCGGCCTGATTCCCTACCTGTTTGGCGCCATGGCTATGGAAGCCGTGGGCCGTGCGGCTGGCTCGGTGGTGGTGGAAGTGCGCCGCCAGTTCCGCGACATCAAGGGCATCATGGACGGCTCCGGCAAGCCCGAGTACGACACTGCGGTGGACATGCTGACAACGGCCGCCATCAAGGAAATGATGATCCCCAGCCTGTTGCCCGTGGTGGTACCGATCGTGGTGGGCCTGGCCCTGGGCCCGGCTGCACTGGGTGGCCTGCTGATGGGTACGATCGTGACCGGTCTCTTTGTCGCCATCTCCATGTGTACCGGTGGCGGTGCATGGGACAACGCCAAGAAGTACATCGAAGACGGCAACCACGGCGGCAAAGGCTCCGAAGCCCACAAGGCCGCTGTGACTGGTGATACCGTGGGTGATCCCTACAAAGACACTGCCGGTCCCGCGGTCAATCCTTTGATCAAGATCATCAATATCGTTGCCTTGCTGATCGTTCCGTTGATGATGAAAATCCACGGCGGCTGATCTCCGCACTCCCGACAGAAGCCCGCGTTTGCGGGCTTTTTTTGCGCCATACTTGAGGCATGTTTTCGATGCGCCGTCTCCGCCACACCCGTGTATTTTTTGCGCTGGCAATTCTTGTGACAGGGATCACCGGATGCTCAAGCCTGCTGCCCAATTCGCACAGCGAAGCATCTTCCTTCAAGACGTTCGAGGAGGCCCGTGCGGCCATCGAGAGCCTGATACCTATGCAAAGCAACCAGGACACCCTGACTGCACTGGGCATCGAGGCCGGAAAACAGCCCAACACCACACTACTCACCCACGCGGATGTGGTGCGCCGCTTTGTTCCAGGCAGTGTTCTCACCAAGCAGGATCTGAATGCTGGCATCGTCGCCTGTATCGAAGCCAAGGACTCCTGCCGCGGCCTGGAAGTACTGGCCAGTCGCATCGACAAAGTGCGAAGTGGCAACTTCTTTGCAGATTTTCTGAATTTTTCCCGTCGGACGGACACCACGGGGTGGCGCTTTAATGCTGTGATCCTTTTGGTTGACAATGTGGTGGTCTACCGGACGTGGGGTGGACAACCCGCTGTCAACGAAACCGAAGTGCACAAAAATCCACTAGGCCCACTGCAGGACGTCGGCCCGTCCACCGTCACTACAGCCCGCTAAGGCGGGTGAAAGCAAGCATGTCAGAACCGTCCACGCCCCGTTTTGTTCCATTGATTGACCAACGCCCTGCGGCGCTGCAGGTGCCAGAGGCAGCGTTTGACCCGGCATCAGCCATGCAAGCCCGTGGACTGGTGGCTGATGCGCGCGGTCGTGAACTGCGGGACATGCGTATCAGTGTCACAGACCGCTGCAATTTCCGCTGCAGCTATTGCATGCCCAAGGAAATTTTTGACAAGGACTATCCCTACCTGCCGCATGCATCCCTGTTGTCGTTTGAAGAAATCACCCGCATTGCCAGAACATTCGTGGCGCACGGAGTCCAGAAAATACGGCTGACTGGGGGTGAGCCCCTGCTGCGCAAAAATATCGAAATTCTGATCGAACAGCTGGCTGCCTTGCGGACTCCCGACGGGCACCCACTGGACCTGACCCTCACCACCAATGGCTCCTTGCTGGCACGCAAAGCCCGCGCGTTGAAGGATGCGGGTTTGCAGCGTGTCACCGTCAGCCTGGATGGGCTTGACGATGCCGTGTTCCGCAGCATGAACGACGTCGACTTTCCTGTTGCCGAAGTACTTGATGGCATCCAGGCCGCAGCGGAAGCAGGACTCGGCCCCATCAAAATCAACATGGTGGTCAAGCGCGGCACCAATGACCACGAAATCATCCGCATGGCCCGCCACTTCAAGGGGACAGGGGTGGTGCTTCGTTTCATCGAGTACATGGACGTTGGGGCCACCAATGGCTGGCGCATGAACGATGTCCTGCCCTCGGCAGAGGTCATTGCACTCTTGCAGCGTGAATTTTCACTGGTTGCGCTGGAGGCATCCGCCCCGGGTGAAACCGCCCAGCGCTGGGGCTACGCCGACAGCCTGGGGAACCATGACAGGACAGCCGGTGAAATTGGTGTCATCAGCAGCGTCACGCAGGCATTTTGTGGCGACTGCAACCGCGCGCGGCTGTCCACCGAAGGACGCCTATACCTCTGCCTGTTTGCCAGCCAGGGATACGACCTGCGCACGTTGCTGCGCAATGGCTCGGACGATGCCACGCTCGCCTCGGCCGTTGGCCACATCTGGAGTGGACGTACGGACCGTTACTCCGAAATGCGCGGTGCGCAGGCGGCCGACACCGGCTCGGGTGCGCGCAGGGTCGAGATGAGCTACATCGGAGGTTAGGACCATGCCAAACACTCTCGCTGCCAACCACATTGGCGCAGTCATCCTGGCTGGTGGTCGCGGCATGCGCATGGGTGGCGTGGACAAGGGCCTGCAGTTGTTCCGCGGGCGCCCCATGGTCGCGCACGCACTGGAGCGGCTGCGCTCCCAGACCCTTGGATGCCCCGCACTCATCGGCATCAATGCCAACCGCCATCTGGACCTCCATACGCAGCACCATGCCAACGTCTGGCCTGACGCACTGGAAGGGTTTGCCGGTCCCTTGGCCGGGTTTCTCACCGCTCTGGAGCATTGCCAGCAACAGCCCGGAATTGATTACCTGCTGACCGTGCCCTGCGATTCCCCCCTGTTTCCGCTGGACTTGCTGGAGCGCATGGCCGAGGCCCTTGTAAGCGCTAACGCGGACATTGCCATGGCCAGTGCGTCCGAGGCGGATGACGATGGGACGGTGCGAACGCGTTCGCAGCCGGTGTTCTGCCTCATGCGCACCCAACTGCTGCCGAGTCTGCGTGCATTCACCGCATCGGGCGGCCGCAAGATTGATACCTGGACCCGGCAACACCTGCAGGTGGATGTGTCTTTTGATCTGCCCCACGACGACCCCAGGGCCTTTTTCAACGCCAATACCCTGGACCAGTTGCAACAACTTGAACGCGAATGAAGACGATTGAACAGATTGCGGCGCAGCTACAGGGTTACGACCCGCAAGCGCTGCGCGCCGATGCCGCTCGGAACTTCCTGTCAGCGCTGGTGACACCCGTTGCTGACATCCACACGGTGCAACTCAAAGATGCGCTGGGAGCCGTCCTCGCACAAGACGTGGTCTCTCCCATCCATGTACCGGCCCACGACAACTCCGCCATGGACGGCTACGCCTTCGACGGCACACAACTGCGCAGCGACCAGGTCCTGCACCTTGACATAGTGGGTACGGCCTTCGCTGGCAAGGCTTGGGATGGAACCGTTGGACCAGGTCAATGCGTCAAGATCATGACCGGCGCCATCATGCCGCAGGGACTGGATACCGTCGCGCCACAGGAAATCGTCAGCCGCAATGGCGACCGTATTGCCATTCCCTCCGGTGCCTTGCAGCGTGGCGACAACCGCCGCTTTAAAGGCGAGGATTTGACAGCCGGAGAACCCGCATTGGCAGCTGGCGCGCGGGTCACACCCGCTGCGCTGGGCCTGCTGGCAAGCCTGGGTATTGCGCAGGTCGATGTTCGCCGCCGTGTGCGCGTGGCCTTCTTTTCCACCGGTGACGAAGTGCTGAGCCTGGGCGAAGCCCCCAGAGAGGGCGCCGTCTATGACAGCAACCGTTACACCCTGTTTGGCCTGCTGACGCGCATGGGAGTCGAGGTCATCGACATGGGGGTGGTCCGCGATGACCCCGGGGCACTGGAAGCTGCATTTCGAACGGCCACAGCACAGGCCGATGCGGTCATCACCAGTGGGGGCGTCAGCGTCGGCGAAGCCGACCACACCAAGGCCGTCATGCGCAAGCTCGCTGGGGGGGATGCGGGCGTGGTGTTCTGGAAGATCGCGATGCGCCCCGGGCGCCCAATGGCGGTAGGACGCATCGGCAACGCGGTGCTGTTTGGACTGCCCGGCAACCCAGTTGCCGTCATGGTGACGTTCCTGGCCTTTGTGCGTCCTGCGCTGCTGCAAATGATGGGAAGCACTCCTGCCGCGCCACCTCTGCTCAAGGCGAAGAGTCTGGAAACCCTGCGCAAGAAGCCGGGCCGCACCGAATACCAGCGCGGCGTGGTATCCAGCGCTCCCGATGGGTCCCTGGTGGTCAAGACCACGGGGCAACAGGGCTCCGGCGTACTGAGCTCCATGGCCCAGGCCAATGGTCTGATCGTCCTGCACCATGACCAGGGCGATGCCCTCGCTGGCCAGGAAGTCGACGTGATGATGTTCGAGGGCGTGATCTAGAGCGGATGCGCCGGATCGCCCTGCCCGGCGGCATCGTGGATGTGGTCCACCACCACCGTCTTGATCGCCCCCGGCGCATGTTTACGGGCTAGCAGTGTATACATCGTAGGTACCACGAACACGGTCAGTAGTGTGCCCAGGCTCATGCCCCCCACAATGACCCAGCCAATCTGGCGGCGACTCTCGGCACCTGCACCGGACGCCAGCGCAAGGGGAATCGCTCCCAGCACCATGGCACCCGTGGTCATGAGAATCGGGCGCAAGCGCTGCGAAGCCGATTGCTTGATGGCCTGCACCATTTCCATGCCCTGCTCACGCAGCTGATTGGCAAACTCCACCATCAAGATGCCGTGTTTGGTAATCAACCCCACCAGCGTGATCAGGCCAATCTGGCTGAACACATTCAGCGTACCGCCTGACCACTTCAGTGCCAGCAGCGCACCGGCCATGGACAGTGGCACGCTGAGCATGATGACCAGCGGATCAACAAAGCTCTCGAACTGCGCTGCCAGCACCAGAAAGATGAACACCAGCGCCAGGACGAATACCAGCGCCAAAGAGTCAGACGACTTGCGAAACTCGCGGCTTGACCCGTTCAGGTCTGTCGCATAGCCCACTTTCAGCACTTTCTGCGCCGTTGCATCCATGAAATTCAACGCCTCCCCCAACGCGTAATCCGGCGCCAGGTTGGAGGTGATGGTGGCCGAGCGGCGTTGCCCAAAGTGATTCAACTCCCGTGGAACCACCACCTCGCGAATCTTCACCAGCTCCGACAACGGAATCATGGCATCGCCCTTGCCGCGCACAAATATTTTTTCGATGTCGTCGGGTGTATCACGGCCACTCGGCGTGGTCTGAACCACCACGTCGTACTGCAAGCCGTCCTTCTTGTAACGCGTCACATTGCGGCCGCCCAGCATGGTCTCGACGGACCGGGCAATGGCGTCCACGCTGACCCCCATGTCCGCCGCACGCTCCCGATCCACTTCCATGCGAAGTTCGGGCTTGTTCAAACGCAGATCGGTATCCACCTGGACAAAGCCGGGATTTTTCGCCATCTCATCCTGAAAGGCACGTACGGTCTGCGAGAGGTTCTGGTAGGTGTCCGAGGTGATGATGACGAAATTCACCGGTCGCTGTGTAAAGCCCTGACCCAATGAGGGTGGCGTCACCGCAAACGCAGTCACGCCAGACAGGCCAGAAATGCGCGGTGACATTTCACGCCCCATGTCGATGGTAGTGCGCGTGCGCTCTTCCCACGGTTTAGCGCGGAAGAAGATATTGCCCTGGGCCACGGTGGGGTTGCCAATATTGGAAAAGATGCGATCAAATTCCGGGTAGTTTTCTCCCACGCGCTCGATGGCACGGGCATAGCGGTTGGTGTAGTCGAGCGTGGCACCGTCTGGCGAATTCACCTGTACCAGGATTACACCGCGGTCTTCTATGGGTGAGAGTTCCCGCTTGATGTCCGACAGCACCATCCAGGACACGACGCCGCTGCCCACCATCACCAGTACCACCAGCCAGCGCACCTTCAGTGTCCAACCGAGCACACGGGAATAGGCGTTGGTGACGCGGGTCAGGACCGACTCCATGAAACGGTCAAACCACCAGGGGTTGGGGTTGTGGCGCAGTAGTACCGACGACATCATGGGCGACAGGGTCAGCGCCACCAGCCCGGACACCAGCACGGCGCCTGCCAGTGCCAAGGCGAACTCGGTGAACAGGCGTCCGGTGCGTCCCGGTGTAAACGCCAGTGGCACGTAGACGGCCACCAATGTGAACGTCATCGCAACGATGGCGAAGCCAACCTCCCGCGATCCCTGAATCGCCGCCTTGAACGGCTCCATGCCGTCCTCAATGTGGCGATAGATGTTCTCCAGCATCACGATGGCATCGTCCACCACCAGCCCAATCGCCAGCACCAGTGCCAGCAAGGTCAGGGTGTTGATACTGAAGCCCGCCATCCCCATCAATGCAAAGGCACCAATCAGGGCCACCGGAATGGTGACCAATGGAATGATGGCCGCCCGCAAGGTACGCAAAAAGACAAAGATGACCAGCGCCACCAGGGCCGAAGCCTCCACGATGGTCTGGTACACCGCCTTGATGGACCGGTCGATAAACACCGAATTGTCATTCGCCACTTCCAGGACCACACCGCGGGGCAAGTCCTTGTTGAGCTTCTGCATCAACTGGCGTACACCCGCCGAGAGATCCAGCGGGTTGGCTGTCGCCTGGCGTATGACCCCTACGCCAATGGCATCGCGGCCGTTGATACGCACGCTGGTGCGTTCATCGGCCGGCCCCTGGCGCACCGTGGCCACATCACCGATGCGCACGGCGTACCCATTGACCGTACGTATCACCACCTGCGCGAACTCGGCAGGTCGCTGCAGATCGGTCGCTGCCGTCACGTTGAATTCACGCAGGCCGCTCTCGATCCGCCCGGCCGGCACCTCCAGATTGGAGCGCCGCAAGGCGTCCTCCAGATCCTGAATCGTCAGTCGGTAGGCAGCCAGCTTGTCCGCGTCAACACGAATCTGCATGGTGAACAAACGCTCACCGTAAATAGCCACATCCGCTGCACCGGGCGCGGTCTGCAGCAGGGGTTTGACCAGGGTATTGGCCATTTCCGACAACTGCAGCGCGTTGTGCGTGTCGGAGCTCATGGACAAAAAGATCACTGGCGACGCGTCAGCCTCCACCTTCGCAATCACGGGCTCGTCAATGCCCTGCGGCAGCTTCTGGCGCACGCGCGAGGTCTTGTCGCGCACATCAGCCGCAGCGGAGTCGGCGTCGCGCGTCAATACAAAACGCACCGAAATCTGGCTACGCTCCTGGCGGCTGCTGGAAGTGATGACGTCTACGCCCTCGATACCGGCAAGCGAGTCCTCCAGAATTTTGGTGACCTGCGCCTCCACCACCTCGCTGGATGCCCCTGCGAAACGCGTAGTCACCGTCACGACTGGCTCGTCGATCTTGGGGTACTCACGTACGGAGAGGCGGTTGAACGCCACGGCGCCGATCAGCATGATCAGCAGCGAGATCACGGTCGCAAAGACCGGGCGACGAATCGAGGTTTCCGCCAGTTGCATGGTGACTGTTCCCCGGACCTAGCGGCTGGCCGCCGCTGCAGGGGCAGAAGCTCCAGAGGCTGGCGTTGCGGCCTGTGGCTTGCCCAGCTCCACGATACGCAGGGGCGTCCCGTCGCGCTGCAGACGCTGCTGACCCGCAACCACCACCGTTTGCCCCTCCGTCAAGCCTTCGGCAATTTCCACCTTGCCCTGCCTGCGCACCCCGAGCTTCACCTCCTGGCGCAGCGACACCCATTGGGTATCCGTTGGTAAACCGGTGGCCGACTGCACAGCTGCGGGCTCCACTACGCGGACAACAAATTGCCGTCCACCTTGCGGCACGATGGCTTCTTCTGGCACCACCAGTGCGGCATCGTTCACACCAAACACGGTGTTGACGCGGGCGAACATGCCAGGCCGCAGCGGCCCCCCTCCGTTGGGGGCTGCTTTCTTGCCAGCGGATCCCGCCACCTGGGCTTCGCCAGCCGTATTGGGCAAGACGGCGCGCACGCCCACCGAACGCCCATTGGCGTCCAGCAACGGATCCAGCGCTTCCACCCGGGCCTTGAACACGCGGCCGGGAAATGCTTCCAGTGCCAGTTCCACGCCCTGACCCACTTTGAGCTTGCGCTGAAAACGTTCGGGCAGACGAAAATCCACCAGCATGCTCCCGGTGTCCTCCAGATTGACGAGGTCCGCACCGTCCTTGACATAGTCACCCAGGTTGACATTGCGCAGCCCAACCGTACCGTCAAACGGTGCGACGATGGCCATGCGTGCCAGCCGTGCCTCCACCAGCGCGACCTGGGCTTGCACCACCTGCAGATTGGCTGTGCTCTCGTCGAGCACGCGCTGCGCCACGAAATTCTGCGCCACGAGTTCAACATTGCGTTTGTGGTTGGCCTGCGCGATGGACATCTGTGCCCGTGCCTGGCTCAACTCGGCACGCTGCAGGGTGTCATCGAGCTGCACCAGCAGCTGCCCTTTGCGGACACGCGCCCCATCGGCAAAGCCGATCTGGCTGATGCGGCCAGCCACTTCCGGCCGGAGCATCACGCTCTGGCGCGAGCGCAGGGTGCCCACTGACTGGGCATCGTCCTGCAGCGTCATTTTTTCAACCTTGGCGACTTCTACGCCCGCAACCCGCGGTGCACCTGCTCCAGACGCTCCTGTTTTTGGAGCAGGCGCTGCAGCGCCAGACGTTGCACCGTTGTTGGAAACCACTTCGTTGGGTCCCTTGACCTGCGACTGGTACCACCACGCTGCACCACCTGCAACGGCAATGCCGATCGCCGCAACGGCAGGATAAAAAGCCCTGGATGCCATCGATGTATCGTCCTTGTTATCTTTGTCGCAGCGCCAACTCCACACCGCGGTTGGCCAGCGCGTCGGCACGCTCGTTGCCGGGATCACCTGCGTGGCCTTTGACCCAACGCCAATCGATTGTATGGCCGGCCTGTGACACCAGTTTGTCCAACGCCTGCCACAAATCCACGTTTTTCACGGGCTGTTTGGCAGCGGTCTTCCAGCCCTTGGCCTTCCAGCCGGCCAGCCACTCCGTCATGCCCTTCAGAACATACTGGCTGTCCACATGCAGCGTGACGGCACAGGGGCGCTTCAGTATGCCCAAGGCCTGGATCACCGCGGTCATTTCCATGCGGTTGTTGGTCGTTTCCAGCTCACCACCAAACAGCTCCTTTTCGGTACCGTCGGACGAACGCAAAAGCGCCCCCCAACCACCGGGTCCGGGGTTTCCCTTGCAAGCCCCGTCGGTGTAAATCACAACCGCATTCACTCTTTACTCTCCTCTATCTGAAAATCCGTAGCCCGGTTGATCACCGATACCGGTTTGGCTCCCCGCACAGGCGCCGCTTTCCAGGCCGCCCCCAGCAGGCGCATGCCCCGCACGCGCTTCACTGCCACCAGAAAATACGCGGCGCCCAGAATGGGCCACCAGCGCGGCCCCGCACGGTCCATCCACTCGTAGCGTTGGAGCCACCGCTCATGGTCCACAGCCGGACGATAGCAGCCGAAGGTTCCCACCTCGACCTCAAAACCCAGAAGTTGCAGCCAGTCCCGCAAACGCCAGTACCCGATGAACTCACCACAATCGGGCAGAAACAGCTTGCCCCCACCCGCAAAACGGTTGTAGAGGTGCGCACGCTGCTGCCGAAGGCCCCACAAACTGTAGGGGTTGAGGCCGGAAATCACCACCCGCCCCTCGGGCACCAGCACCCGTTCCACTTCGCGCAGCGTCGCATGCGGGTCGGCACTGAACTCCAGCGAATGGGGCAAAAGCACCAGGTCAATGCTGCTGGCGGAAAACGGCAAGGCAGAAAAATCCGTCATGAAGGCGGTACGCGGGCCGGTCGTGTTCAAATCGGCCGTGATGTGGTCCGTCGCCAACCATTGGTGGGGCATGCGGTTGGCACGCAAACCGTCGAGCTCGGGAACCCCCAGCTGCAGCGCGTGGTAGCCAAATATGTCGGCCACGGCGGCATCCACATGCGCACGCTCCCACTCCAGCAGGTACTGCCCTGCAGGGGTCTGAAAAAAATCATGCAAATCTATAATCTGGTCGCTCATGAAGTTAATACCGCTACCCGCTTTTGACGACAACTACATCTGGATGTTGCACGACGGTCAGCAAGCGCTGGTGGTGGACCCCGGTGATGCGCAGCCTGTGTTCGATGCACTCCAGCACGAAGGCGTGCAACTGCAGGCCATTCTAGTCACCCACCACCATGGCGATCACACCGGCGGCGTGGCAGCACTGCGGGCATCCACGGGTGCCACGGTCTATGGCCCGGCCAGAGAATACATTCCCAGACCCTTGACAGCCCTGGCTGACGGGCAAGCCGTCACGGCACTGGGCCTGCAGTTCGAGGTGATCGATGTTCCGGGGCACACTGCGGGGCACATTGCCTACGTCTGTGCAGCCATGGACGGGCAACCGCTGCTGTTTTGTGGTGACACCCTGTTCAGCGCCGGCTGCGGACGCCTCTTTGAGGGCACGCCGGCACAGATGCTGGCGTCACTCAACCGCCTTGCGGCGCTCCCCCCGGACACGCGGGTGTGCTGCACCCACGAGTACACCCTGAGCAACCTCAAGTTTGCGCTTGAGGTCGACCCGGACAATGCCGACCTGATCGCCTACAGCGCCCACTGCCATGCCCTGCGCGCCCAAGGCCACCCCACCCTGCCCAGCAGCATTGCGCTGGAAAGAAAAATCAATCCTTTTCTGCGCTCCAGCGAACCCGCCCTGATTGCGGCAGCCCGCCGCTTTGATGCGGCCAGCGTGGAACAGAACGGCGCATTTGCCACATTGCGCCAATGGAAGAACCAATACCGATGAATGTTTTCAAACTACTCAGCCTGTGCATGGCGGTGTACCTGGCAGGCTGTGCGACTGCGCCGCCCCCCCAGACGGCAACGTCGCCCGATGGGGATGATGCCCTCACACTGTCTGCCAGCCGCGAACTGCCCCGCACGGCTGCGCCGCAACCCCGTCGCAGCGTGGCCCCGCCAGCATCGACCACCGCGTCCGACAGGGTGCCGCTGACGCCCATCACAGCGCACCAGACCGCATCGCGCAGCGTCGTGGCGCTGGCGCCGCCAGTCGACCTGTGGGACCGCATCCGCCGCGGCTACGCCATGCCCGATCTGGATACCGACCTGGTGCGTGACCGCGAGCAGTGGTACGCCACGCGGCCCGACTACATCTTCCGCATGACCGAGCGCTCCAAGAAGTACCTGTTCCACATTGTTGAAGAACTGGAGTTGCGCGGCATGCCGACCGAACTGGCCTTGCTGCCATTCATCGAGAGCGCGTTCAATCCCCAGGCCGTGTCGGGCGCCAAGGCCGCGGGCATGTGGCAATTCATGCCTGCCACCGGCAAGTACTTTGAACTCAAGCAAAACGCCTTTCGTGACGACCGGCGCGACGTGCTGGCTTCCACCCGCGCGGCACTGGACTATCTGCAAAAACTCTATGGCATGTTTGGCGACTGGCATCTGGCCCTGGCCGCCTACAACTGGGGCGAAGGCAGTGTGGGGCGCGCAATCGCCAAGAACCAGCGCGCAGGCACGGGTACGGCCTACACCGACCTCAACATGCCCATGGAAACACGTTTCTATGTGCCCAAACTGCAGGCCGTCAAAAACATCGTCACCAACCCGGCGGCCTTCAACTCCAAGCTGCCCCTGATTGAGAACCACCCCTATTTCCAGACAGTCACGATCCGGCGCGACATCGATGTGGCACTGGCCGCGCGCCTGGCCGAAGTGCCCCTGGACGACTTCAAGGCACTCAACCCCTCCGTCAACCGTCCGGTGATTCTGGCTGCGGGCACCCCCCAGATTCTCCTGCCGTGGGACAACGCGGAAGTCTTCCAGGGCAATCTGGAAAGCTACAGCGGTGGACGCCTGGCAAGCTGGACTGTCTGGGTGGCCCCCAGTACCCTGCGCCCTGCCGATGCTGCCAGGCGCGTGGGCATGACGGAATCGGATCTGCGTGCTATCAACAATATTCCGCCACGGGTGGTCATCCGGGCAGGCTCCACCCTATTGGTTCCCCGCTCAGTCCATGTGGCACACGATGTCACCGAGAAAGTGGCCGACAACGGACAGGTCACCCTGGCCCCCGAAGTGGTTCTGAAGCGCAGCACCGTACGTGCCGGCAAGGGTGAGAGCGTGGCGACCATTGCGCGCAAATACCGGGTCAGCACGGACACCGTCGCTCAGTGGAACAAGGTCAGTGCCAGCGCCACGTTCAAGGCGGGGCAACAGGTGGTGGTCTTCCTGCCCGTTACCCGCAAAGCCAAAAGCGTGGCACGCGCGCCAGCGCGGGGCAAGCCCGCAGCCGTCAAACCACGGGCCAGCAAACCGCAAAAGCGCTAGCGATTAGCGGTAACCAGAAAACAGGATGGCGATGTTGATGCCCAAGGCCAGAGTCCACACCGCAGTGCGCATGGTGGCCATGCCGGAGACGTACATCATGACGTACACCATGCGCAGCACTACCCACACAAAAGCCAGAATGTCCAGCCGCCCCTGATGGGCGCCCAGCTGGTGGGCAATGATGACGGCACCGATGAAGAACGGCAGTGCCTCAAAACTGTTGGCCTGGGCAGCATTGGCGCGCGCACGCCAGTCAGTCTGGCGGGCCAGCCAGGCACGGGGATTTTCGTTGTCGTAGCCCCCGTCCTTGCGGGATTTTCCAAACATGCCTGCCTTGGCCAGACCGGCACATCCGATGGGGAGCAGGGCTGCAAGAAGAACGCACCAGTACGCAAACGTGAAATGTGTGTAAGACATGAGAACTCGCCTCTCCAGGGTTAATTTCAGCGCCGATCCACCAGCGCGTGGGCAATGGTGCCCAAATCGACATACTCCAGCTCGCTGCCAACGGGTACGCCGCGCGCCAGCCGCGTAGGCCGGATGCCGCGGGCCTTGAGACCTTCGGCAATCACGTGGGCCGTGGCCTCGCCTTCGGCGGTGAAGTTGGTGGCCAGAATCACTTCCTGCACCACGCCGTCACAAGCGCGCTCGAACAGCTTCTTGAGACCCAGGTCATTGGGGCCCACGCCGTCGAGCGGGCTGAGCTTGCCCATCAGCACGAAATACAGGCCTTTGTAGGCCCCGGTACGTTCCATGGCCGACTGGTCCGCCGGTGTTTCCACCACGCACAGCAGCGAATGGTCACGTCGGGCGTCCTGGCAGGTCGCACAGACGGTGGATTCGGTGAAGGTATGGCAGCGCTCGCAGTGGTGTACATGGCTGGACGCTTCCTGCAAGGCGCGTGCCAGTGTCTGCGCACCAGCGCGGTCGTGCTGCAACAGGTGAAACGCCATGCGCTGCGCCGACTTGACGCCCACGCCAGGCAGGCGTCGGAGCGCCTGGATCAGCGCATCAACGGCGTTGGTGTCAGACATGCAGGCGTTCTGGCGTCAAGGTCAGAACGGGAACTTCATGCCACCGGGCAGACCCGGCATGCCAGCGGTGATCTTGCCCATCTTCTCGGCCGAGGTGTCTTCGGCCTTGCGCACGGCGGCATTGAAAGCCGCAGCCACCAGGTCTTCGAGCATGTCCTTGTCGTCGGCCAGCAGGCTGGGGTCGATGGTGACGCGCTTGACGTCGTGCTTGCAGGTCATGGTGACCTTCACCAGGCCAGCGCCGGACTCGCCCGTCACCTCGATGTTGCCCAGCTCTTCCTGGGCCTTCTTCACGTTGTCCTGCATCGCCTGGGCCTGTTTCATGAGGCCTGCGAGTTGTCCTTTGTTGAACATAAGTTTCCTTGTGGTTTTCTGAAAATGCAGCAGTCCAGCCGACTAGAGCGGCTTGATGGAACCAGGCACGATTTTCGCGCCAAAGTCCCGCATCATGGACTGCACGAACGGGTCATCAAAAATAATCTTCTCGGCGGCCAGCTGCTTCTCGGCAGATGCTGCGCTGTTGCGCCGGCTCGGGCTGTCGGTCACGCGCCCGACTTCCACCGCCAGCTGCACGCCAAAGCCGGCTGCCTGCAGGGCGTTGGTGAGCCGTTCGCGGGTGGTGGGCTGGTTCAGCGACTCGCGCTCCACGCGCAGCAACCACTGGTCGGTATCCCGCGCGATCAGTTGCGATTGCAGGGCCAGCTCGCGCACCATCGCGTTGACGGCCTCAGACGCAATCAGCTGCTGCACGGTGGCGTGCCAGAAGTCGCCCTCCTCCGTGGGAATCAGCACCGGGGAGGCCTGCGCGGCGCTGGCATCGGCCCGGGTTTCACCCAGTTGTCGCACCGGAACTGCTACTACTTTGGTAGCTGCCTGCGCAATATGGACGGGGGCTGAAGGCGTATTCTCTTCAAAATCATCGTCTTCATGCCTGGGGGGAGCACTGTCACGCACGGGGATCACATGGCCCGGGGGTACCGCGTCGGCAACGGCTGGCGCGGTCGGTGCGTCTTCCCACGGCTGAACGACCGCGGGACGGGCCACGGGCGCAGGTGCCGGAGGACGAGCAACAACCGCAATGGGTGCTGCTGCCACAGGCGCCGATATCGCCGGAGCAGGACTAATTAGAGTTTTTTTTTCAGCCGGTGGCTGCGTGCCCTGGGGTTTGAAGGCCAGCAACCGCAATAACACCATGGTCAGGGCAGCGTATTCGTCGGGTGCCAGCCCCAGGTCGGCCCGTCCGTGCAGGCAGATGCTGTAGAGCAACTGCGTCTCGTCCATCGGCATCAGCGCGGCCAGGCGCGCGGTGTCGGCCGCTTCGGGGTCGGACTCGTCGGCTGCCACATGGCCCATGGTTTGCACCACCGCCATGCGCTGCAGCACGGTCGACATTTCTTCCAGCGTAGACGCCGCGCTCAGGCCGTTCAAACGCAGAGCCTCGGAGGTTTCCACCACGGTCTTGCCTTCCCCCAGCGCCAGCGCCTCGATCAGGCGAAACACATAGGAGCGGTCCACGCTGCCCAGCATCTGGCGCACCGTGGCTTCCTGCAACTGGCCGGAACCAAAGGCAATGGCCTGGTCAGTCAGACTTAAAGCGTCGCGCATGGAGCCACGGGCGGCGCGGGCCAGCAGGCGCAGGGCCTGCACCTCGGCACTGACCTGCTCGACTTCGAGCACCTTGGCGAGATGTTCGCGAATCGTCTCGGGCGCCATGGGCCGCAAGTTGAACTGCAAGCAACGGGAAAGCACGGTCACCGGCACCTTTTGCGGGTCGGTGGTGGCCAACACAAATTTCAGATACTCGGGTGGCTCTTCCAGCGTCTTCAACATGGCGTTGAACGCCGTGTTGGTGAGCATGTGCACTTCGTCGATCATGAAGACCTTGAAGCGCCCCTGCACCGGCTTGTAGACCGCCTGCTCCAGCAGGGCCTGCACTTCGTCCACGCCGCGGTTGCTGGCAGCGTCCAGCTCGGTGTAATCGACAAACCGGCCGCTATCAATATCAGAGCAGGCTTGGCAGACGCCACAAGGGGTAGCAGTGATTCCGCCATTGCCATCGACGCCCTGGCAGTTCAGCGACTTGGCCAGAATGCGCGACACCGTGGTCTTGCCCACACCGCGGGTGCCGGTAAACAGGTAGGCGTGGTGCAGGCGCTGGGTGGTCAGCGCATTGGTGAGGGCTTGCACCACATGGTCCTGCCCCACCATTTCGGTGAAATTGCGCGGGCGGTACTTGCGGGCGAGCACGAGGTAAGACATGCACAGGATTCTAGTGCGCTAACTCTGGGCGTCTCGGTTAGACTGATACAAATTGATACAACACCCTGTCGGACACCTTGATGACCCGCTTGCGCCTGCGTAGCCTCCTGCTCTGCCTTTGCGCCCTGCTGTGCTC
>CAUJJV010000200.1 GCA_963205375.1 Pseudomonadota bacterium | reverse complement strand
ATGCCGCCCTGCGCCGCCACGGTGTGCGAGCGGGTGGGGAACACTTTGGAGAGGACGGCGACGTTCAAACCGGCACGGGCCAATTGCAGCGAAGCGCGCATGCCGGAACCACCGGCGCCAACGATCACTACATCAAATTTGCGTTTGGTTACTGAGTAAGACATTGATTACAGCCTGAAGTAGGGGATCAGAGACGCCAGAGAACCTGGATGGCCCAGCCAGCGCAGCTGACCAGCCAGACGATGGAAAACACCTGCAGGGAGAGGCGCACGGAGACCGGTTTGATGTAGTCCATCCAGATGTCCCGAATGCCTACCCAGGCGTGGTACAGCAGCGCCACGATGACGGAGAATGTCAGCGCTTTCATCCATTGGGCGGAAAAAATGCCGGCCCATTTGTCGTAGCCGATCGGACCCTGGAAGAGGATGACTTGGGCCAACAGCACCAAGGTGAAGAGGGCCATCAGGACGGCTGTCACGCGCTGTGCCAGCCAGTCGCGCAGACCGTAATGCGCACCAACGACGATGCGTTTGGAGCCGAAATTAACTGCCATGGTCAGGTTCCTTGTTATGTGGTTGTAAATAGGCTTAGTACAGGCCGAACAGCTTGGCGCCCAGAACGACGGTGAGGCCCAGGCTCAAAGACAGAGTGACGATGGCCGAACTGCGACCAAATTCCTTGCTCACGGCATGGTTGATGTCCATCCAGAGGTGGCGAACGCCCGCGATGAAGTGGTGCAGATAAGCCCACAGAATGGCCAGTGCGACCAGTTTGAAAAACCAACCAGGTACAAAACCGACACCGTTGCTGAATGCACTGGTGAATTTAGCAAAAGAAAACTCGGAAGAGAGCGAAGTGTCAAACATCCAGACGATGAATGGCATCAACAGGAACAGGATGGCGCCACTGATGCGGTGCAGGATGGACACCCATCCCGCCGGGGGGAGGCGGTAAGTGGGGAGGTCACTCAGCGCGTGGATGTTGCGAAACTCTGGCCGTTTGGCGCGGGAGGAAGAGGCAAGCTCAGACATGGATGGGCTTTCTGGAAGTAACTGCGTTGTAATTTTCGATGTAAAACCGCTAAATTCTATTGCACCGCATCAATCTGACAATGGACTTGCATATTTGCTGTGCATCAAGGGGATTCAATTTAGCTCATTTCGATAGTAGTGGGTGTCTGTCAGGTAAAGGCCTCTGCGCATCTCCATGGGCGTGTCGTTGTAGGTGTATGCAGTGCGCTCCACGCTCAACAATGGGGTTTGTGGTGATGTGCGCAGCAGTTCGCATTGCTCGGCGTCCGGAAGAATGGCGCGGATTTTTTCCTCGGCACGCACCATGCGTACACCGAATTCTGTTTCAAACAGCGCATACATCGGGCCGTCATAGTCGCGCAGGCGCTCGGCCGTCAGGCCCTTGAAGGGTGTACCCGGCAGCCAGATGTCTTCCAGAATAGTGGGGACCTTGGCGAAGGACAGCACGCGGCGTACCTGCAACACGGAGTCGCCCTGGCGCAGCCCAAGGGCACGCGCTACGTCCGCGGCGGCGCGCACGCGTTTGCAGTCAATGATCTGGCGTTGTGCGGGGCCTTCGCTGTTGACGTCGCCGCTGTCCGGAAACAGCTTCAGGAATCGGTACTGCACATGCTGCTCAGCATGGGTGGCGACAAACGTTCCCTTGCCCTGGCGGCGCACCAGAAGATTCTCGGCAGCCAGTTCATCAATGGCTTTGCGCACTGTGCCTTGGCTCACGCGGAAGCGCGCTGCAAGTTCAATTTCGCTGGGAATGGCGGCGCTCGGTTTCCATTCGCCGGACTGCAGGCTTTGCAGCATCAGCACCTTGATTTGTTGGTACAGCGGACTGAATGCGGGCGTTGACGGCAACGCGCCCGCTTCAACGCCGCCGGTGGCGGCGCTGTCGCTGGAAGAGGGGGGCGTGGTGGTCATGAAAACGTCGAAAAAGTCAGCTTCAAGTCAGACTGGAAATTGTTTGCAATCATATCTTATATAAGACATAAGACAAATTGACGCCGCGGCCAAATCGGGGGTAAACTTGCGCGGATTCTGCAGGGGTCGACCGTACCGTGTGGGCGCCTGGACAGCAACCCTTTTCACAACCTTCCTGGAGTAATTACCATGAGCAAAAAGCCTGTTCGCGTCGCCGTTACCGGAGCAGCTGGTCAAATCGGATACGCCCTTCTGTTCCGCATCGCGTCGGGCGAAATGCTGGGCAAAGACCAGCCCGTGATTCTGCAACTGCTGGAAATCCCTGACGAGAAAGCCCAGAACGCGCTTAAGGGCGTGATCATGGAACTCGAAGACTGCGCCTTCCCCCTGCTGGCCGGTATCGAAGCCCACTCCGATCCCATGACCGCATTCAAGGACACCGACTACGCTCTGCTGGTCGGTTCCCGTCCCCGCGGCCCCGGCATGGAGCGCGCTGAATTGTTGGCCATCAACGGCGCCATCTTCACGACCCAGGGCAAGGCACTGAATGCCGTGGCTTCCCGCAATGTGCGCGTTCTCGTGGTCGGTAACCCCGCCAACACCAACGCCTATATCGCCATGAAGGCCGCTCCCGATCTGCCTGCCAAGAACTTCACTGCCATGCTGCGTCTGGACCACAACCGTGCCGCCAGCCAACTGGCCGCCAAGACCGGCAAGGCCGTGGCCGACATTGAAAAATTGGCCGTGTGGGGCAACCACTCGCCCACGATGTACGCTGACTACCGTTTCGCCACCATCGGCGGACAGTCTGTCAAGGCCATGATCAACGACGAAACCTGGAACCGCGAAACCTTCCTGCCTACCGTGGGCAAGCGTGGCGCTGCCATCATTGCTGCACGTGGTCTGTCTTCGGCTGCTTCTGCTGCCAATGCGGCCATCGACCACATGCGCGACTGGGCCCTGGGCACCAACGGCAAGTGGGTCACCATGGGTATTCCTTCCAACGGCGAATATGGCATTCCCAAGGAAATCATGTTCGGCTACCCCGTGACATGCGCCAACGGCGAATACAAGATCGTTGAAGGTCTGGAAATTGATGCGTTCTCCCAAGAGTGCATCAACAAGACCCTGGCTGAGCTGCAAGGCGAACAAGACGGCGTCAAGCACCTGCTGTAAGGCAGATTGCACGTGCGCAGCGCCGGGCCGCCCCAAGCAAGCGCAGCCCCCATGGGGGGCAGCGCAGTACGCGTAGCGACAAGCGTGGGGGCCAAATCTCATCCGCGCGAAGTTCTACTCGGAGCCCAGGGCGCTGCAGGCTTGCTGCCTGTATGCGACCACTACAGTGGCGTCGAGGCGCGGATGGTCAAAAGCCTGCAACTGCAGGCCGACATGATCCAGGAGTTCGGGGCCTGCGTCTTTGACGTGACCCTGGACTGCGAAGATGGCGCCCCTGTCGGTGGCGAAGTTGATCAGGCAAATCTGGTCGTAGCCCTCGCCAATCGTGCGCAGGCAGCTTCCGAATTGATAGCAAGCGGTGTCCGGCGCCGCGTTGGCGCCCGTCTGCACCAGGTGGATCACCCGGCGTTTGAATCCGATGTGGAGCTGGTGGTGGGTGGCGCAGCAGCGTCACTGAGCTACATCATGGTGCCTAAAGTGGAGTCGGTGGCCGATGTGGAGCGTGCGGTGTCCTGTATTGACCGTGCGGCACGCAGCACCCCGCGCCAGAGTCCCATGCCTTTGCATGTGCTCATTGAGTCGCCTGCGGCGGTACACCGCGCGTTTGACATTGCCGCGCACCCTCGTGTCGAGTCGGTCAGCTTCGGCCTGATGGATTTTGTCTCTGCCCATGGTGGAGCCATTCCCTCCAGTGCCATGACTGTGCGCAAGGACGATACCGGCGATGTGCAGGACCAGTTTCACCATCCGCTGGTGGTGCGGGCCAAGCTGGACATTGCCAGCGCCTGCCATGCATTTGGCAAAGTGCCTTCCCACTGTGTGGTCACCGAATTCCGTGATACGGTGGCTTTGAAGGCAGCGGCCAGAGTGGCTGCGTCCCGGTTGGGATTCACCCGGATGTGGAGCATCCACCCCGACCAGATTCGTCCGATTCTGGAGGCGTTTGCACCACCCCGTGACGAGGTGGAACTGGCCGCAGAGATTGTGGTGCTGGCGCAGGCACAGGATTGGGCGCCTATTTCCGTGGCCGGGAAATTGCATGACCGTGCAAGTTTCCGGTATTTCTGGCAGGTTCTGGAGCGCGCGCACCAAACGGGTGTGGCCATGCCGGAGCAGGCATATTCGTATTTTTCAGCAGCGGTGCACTGAGGGGTAAATCCTCCGGTTTGCCGGTTGCTATGAAGTTGATAGCTGGCTGCGCCCGTTCCATGCGGGCTAGGCCTTGATTTTGTTTCTAAAAGGAGTAAGTACCATGTTGCAAGCCTACCGAGACCATGTGGCCGAACGCGCCGCGCTGGGTATCCCCCCGTTGCCCCTGTCGGCCAAACAGACCGGCGAACTGATTGAACTCCTGAAGAATCCTCCCAAGGGTGAAGAAGCCACGCTGGTGGACCTGATCACCCACCGCGTACCTGCCGGTGTGGATGATGCCGCCAAGGTCAAGGCCAGTTACCTGGCGGCCGTGGCCCACGGCACCGAGAAGTGCGCCCTCATCAGCCGTGCGCGCGCCACCGAACTGCTGGGCACCATGCTGGGCGGCTACAACATCAGCCCGATGGTGGATCTGCTGGACGACGCAGCGGTGGCTGCTGAGGCCGCCGAAGGCCTGAAGAAAACCCTGTTGATGTTCGACCAGTTCCATGACGTCAAGGAAAAGGCCGACAAGGGCAACACTTTCGCCAAGGCCGTGCTGCAAAGCTGGGCCGACGCCGAGTGGTTCACCAGCCGCCCTGAAGTGCCCAAGTCCATCACCGTCACCATCCTCAAAGTAACGGGCGAGACCAATACCGACGACCTGTCGCCCGCTCCCGATGCCTGGAGCCGCCCCGACATCCCGCTGCACGCTTTGGCCATGCTGAAGAACAAGCGCGACGGCATCACGCCCGAGGAAGACGGCAAGCGCGGCCCGGTCAAGTTCATCGAAGACCTGCGTGCCCGTGGCAACCTGGTCGCCTATGTCGGCGACGTGGTCGGTACCGGCTCTTCCCGCAAGTCCGCCACCAACTCTGTGCTGTGGTTCACTGGCGAAGACATTCCCTATGTGCCGAACAAGCGTTTCGGCGGCGTCTGCCTGGGCACCAAGATCGCCCCCATCTTTTACAACACCATGGAAGATGCTGGCGCTCTGCCCATCGAACTGGATGTGAACCAGATGAACATGGGCGACGTGGTCGAGTTGCGTCCCTACGACGGCAAGGCCTTCAAGGATGGCAAGGAAATCGCATCTTTCCAAGTGAAAAGCGACGTGCTGTTTGACGAAGTACGCGCCGGCGGCCGTATTCCCCTGATCATCGGCCGTGGCCTGACTGCCAAGGCTCGTGAAGCCCTGGGTCTGAAGCCTTCCACCCTGTTCCGCCTGCCGCAGAACCCGGTGGATACCAAGAAAGGTTTCAGTCTGGCGCAGAAGATGGTTGGCCGCGCCTGCGGTCTGCCCGAAGGCCAGGGCGTGCGCCCTGGTACCTACTGCGAACCCAAGATGACCTCGGTGGGCTCGCAAGACACCACCGGACCGATGACCCGCGACGAGCTGAAAGACCTGGCGTGCCTGGGCTTCAGCGCCGATCTGGTGATGCAATCGTTCTGCCACACAGCTGCTTACCCCAAGCCTGTGGACGTGAAGATGCACCACGAGCTGCCTGACTTCATCAGCACCCGCGGCGGCGTGGCCCTGCGTCCCGGTGACGGCGTGATCCACTCCTGGCTCAACCGTCTGTTGTTGCCCGACACCGTCGGCACCGGTGGCGACAGCCACACCCGTTTCCCCATCGGTATCAGCTTCCCCGCGGGTTCTGGTCTGGTGGCGTTCGCTGCCGCTACCGGCGTGATGCCACTGGACATGCCTGAGTCCGTGTTGGTGCGCTTCAAGGGCAAGATGCAAAACGGCATCACCTTGCGCGACCTGGTGAATGCGATTCCGTTGTACGCCATCAAGGCCGGCCTGCTGACCGTCGAGAAAAAGGGCAAGAAGAACATCTTCTCGGGCCGTATCCTCGAAATCGAAGGTCTGCCCGACCTGAAGGTGGAGCAGGCATTTGAGTTGTCCGACGCGTCTGCCGAGCGTTCCGCCGCCGGTTGCACCGTGCACCTGAACAAGGAACCGATCATCGAGTACATCAACAGCAACATCACCATGATGAAGTGGATGATTGCCAATGGTTACTCCGATGCCCGTACCTTGGCCCGCCGCATTGCAGCCCAGGAAGCCTGGCTGAAGGATCCCCAGTTGCTCAAGGGCGATGCCGACGCGGACTACGCTGCCGTCATCGAAATCGACCTGGCCGACATCCACGAACCCATCCTGGCATGCCCCAACGATCCGGACGATGTGAAGACATTGGCCGAAGTCGCCGGCACCAAGATCGACGAAGTGTTCATCGGTTCGTGCATGACCAACATCGGTCACTTCCGCGCCGCATCCAAGCTGATGGAAGGTAAGCGCGACATCCCGGTCAAGCTGTGGATTGCACCGCCGACCAAGATGGACGCCAAGCAGTTGAGTGACGAAGGCCACTACGGCATCTTGGGCGGTGCTGGTGCCCGCATGGAAATGCCGGGCTGCAGCCTGTGCATGGGCAACCAGGCGCAAGTGAAGCAGGGCGCGACCGTGTTCTCCACATCGACTCGCAACTTCCCCAACCGTCTGGGCAAGGACAGCAATGTGTACCTGGGCTCCGCCGAACTGGCTGCCATCTGCTCCAAGTTGGGTCGCATCCCAACCAAGGAAGAGTACCTGGCCGACATGGGCGTGTTGACCGCTGCCAGCGACAAGGTGTACCAGTACCTGAACTTCGACAAGATCAGCGACTACACAGAGTCTGCTGCGACCGTCAAGGCCTAATCCGGTAGCTGGCCTGAAAGCCCCATCAAGGCCCTGCGGCGCAAGCTGCAGGGCCTTTTTTCATGGGCTTATTTGGATGGATCCTGTGTGTGCACAGCTTGCTGACAGGGTTGGGCGGTTAAACTTCCCCTTAGTCATACCAAGGTCATATTCTTGACACATTTGAAGGATAGGAGTTCGCCATGCTGTTTGGAAAGCTGTTGCCGCGAGAAGGCAATTTTTTTGAGATGTTCAACCAGCATGCGGACCGCATCGTCGAGGCAGCGCAAGCCTTCTCGAAGCTCGTGGCCAACTACAGTGACCTTGACCTGCGCGCCAAATACAACCAGGAAGTGGACGATGCAGAGCGCGCTGCTGACCGCGTGACGCACGATGTCAACAAGGCTATCCACATCACTTTCATCACCCCCATTGATCGCGAGCAGATCCACTCGCTGATCAACACCATGGACGATGTGGCTGATCTGATTCAGGACTCGGCTGAAACCATGGCGCTGTACGACGTGCGGCACATGACCGAAGAGATCACCCGACTGACCGACCTGAGCGTCAAGTGCTGTGAGCGTCTGCGGGATGCGGTCAAGCTGTTGAGCCACATTGCAGACCAGTCCACGGCCGAAGCGGCGCTCAAGACCTGCGAAGAAATCGACCGCCTGGAGTCGGATGCGGATCGCGTGATGCGCACTGCCATGAGCAAGCTGTTTCGCGAAGAGCCGGATGTGCGCGAAGTGATCAAGCTCAAGGCGATTTACGAGTTGCTGGAGACCATTACCGACAAGTGCGAAGACGTGGCCAATGTGATCGAGGGCATCATCCTCGAGAACTCCTGAGTCCGACCAGGTAAGACATTATGGAAAACGTACAGGCAGCCCTCTGGGTGGTGATGTTGCTGGTGGCTCTGGCTTTGTTGTTTGACTTCATGAATGGTTTTCATGATGCCGCCAACTCCATCGCCACGGTGGTGTCCACCGGGGTATTGAAACCTGGGCAGGCCGTGTTGTTTGCGGCCTTCTTCAACTTCATCGCGATCTTTGTCTTTCACCTGAGTGTGGCCGCTACGGTCGGCAAAGGCATTGTGCAGCCCGGTGTAGTGGATACCCACGTCGTGTTTGGTGCACTGGTGGGAGCCATCACCTGGAACGTGATTACCTGGTACTACGGCATACCCAGCAGTTCGTCACATGCCTTGATCGGAGGAATCGTGGGGGCCGTGATCGCGAAGGCAGGCGCGGGGGCACTGGTTTCAGCAGGTATTCTCAAGACGGTGGCCTTCATCTTTGTGTCGCCCTTGCTGGGTTTTACGCTCGGGTCGGTCATGATGGTTATCGTGGCGTGGACCTTCCGGCGCGCAAGACCCTCCCGAATTGACAAGTGGTTTCGACGTCTGCAGCTTGTTTCCGCAGGTGCATACAGCCTCGGGCACGGCGGTAATGACGCCCAGAAGACGATTGGCATTATCTGGATGATGCTGATTGCCACGGGCTATGTGGCAGCCGGCGACAAGTCGCCACCGACCTGGACCATCGTGTGCTGCTACATGGCCATCGGCGCTGGCACCATGTTTGGCGGCTGGCGCATTGTGAAGACGATGGGACAGCGCATCACCAAGCTCAAACCTGTCGGCGGATTTTGCGCCGAAACGGGTGGGGCGATGACACTGTTCCTTGCAACGGCTCTGGGTATCCCGGTTTCCACCACACACACCATTACCGGGGCGATTGTGGGTGTGGGTTCCACCCAACGCGCCAGCGCGGTGCGCTGGGGTGTGGCGGGCAATATTGTGTGGGCTTGGGTGCTGACCATTCCGGCCAGCGCGTTTGTTGCAGCCATTGCTTACTGGGTCAGTCTCCAGATCTTCTAGCGAGCAGTCAGGCGCTATGGGGCCGGCGGCTGAGACGAGCCCAAGCCCAGCGAGCGCTCCATCAGGACGACGTCGAGCCAACGGTCAAATTTCCAGCCACAGGCACCCAAAATGCCTACGTGCTCAAAGCCACAGGCGCGGTGTACGCCGATGGAGCCTGCGTTTGCAGAGTCACCAATCACCGCAATGAGTTTGCGAATACCGGCTCTTTCTGCCTGTGCCATCAGCTCCTGCAGCAGCAGGCGTCCATAGCCCTTGCCAGTGGCTCGCTCTGCCAGATAGATGGAGTCTTCTGCTGAAAACCGGTAGGCCGGGCGGGGCTTGAACCAGTTGCAGTACGCAAATCCAGCGACGCCTTCGTTGTCTTCCAGCACCAGGTAGGGCAGGGCCTTGGACAGCACATCACCGCGTCGCGTCGCCATGTCGTCCTCTGTGGGAGGGGTAATCTCGAATGTGCCGGTGCCATGGAGCACATGGTGGGCATAAATGGCGGTGACAGCAGCCACATCGGCATCGGTACTGGGGCGAATTTTGATCATGGGTATTGAAAACGTTATAATAGAAGGCTATTCAGAGTGTCACTGGCCGGGTGGTCAGTTGCGTGTCTCAAACTTTGAATTCAAGGCTGAAATCTTTCAGCTACCCAAAGGATAAATCATGGTCGTCATTCGACTCGCCCGTGGCGGTGCAAAAGCTCGCCCGTTTTTCAATATTGTTGTTGCTGACAAGCGTACCCGCCGCGACGGCCGCTTCATCGAGCGTATCGGTTTTTACAACCCGATCGCTACGGCCAACGAAGAAAGCATCCGTATCGCTCAGGACCGCCTGACATACTGGAAAGGCGTTGGCGCACAGGCTTCCCCCACCGTGGAACGCCTGATCAACCAGGCTGCCAAGAAGGCTGCCTGATCCTGGAGGTGGGTCTATTGCCCACCTTCCTGGCTTGAATCCCATACACCATGCTTGCCGGACTCGAACCTGCTGAACTGCCAGCGGATGCCATCGAAGTCGGGCGGGTGGCGGATGCGTGGGGTATCAAGGGCTGGTTCAGGGTTTTGCCCTACAGTGCCGATCCTGAGGCGCTGTTCTCGTCCAAGCACTGGTTCCTGTTGCCAACCGAGAAGGGCGCACAGACCTTCTCAGGAACCGCCAAGCTCTCCATCAAGGAAGCCAAGGAGCATTCAGACTCCGTGGTGGCAACCGCGCATGGTGTTGATGATCGCAATGCCGCCGAGGCCTTGCGCGGCGCCCGTATCTTTATTTCCCGCTCCAGCTTTCCTACCGCGGCCCAAGACGAGTACTACTGGGTCGACCTGATCGGTCTTGACGTGGTCAATCGCCAGGACGAAGCATTGGGCACGGTCAAGGAGCTGTTGTCTACCGGCCCGCAAACGGTGCTGGTGATCGCTTACCAGCAGGATGGCAAGGCGATGGAGCGCATGATTCCATTTGTATCCGCCTATGTGGATGACGTGAATCTGCAGGAGCGGCGCATTCGTGTCGACTGGCTGGCGGACTATTGATCCGGCCGTTCGATGCGTTTTGACGTTGTTACCCTGTTTCCTGAGCTCTTCGAGCCCTTTCTGAAGACAGGCATTACCCGGCGGGCCTATGAGGCGGGCCAGGTTGATGTTCATCTGACCAATCCCAGAGATTACTCCAGCGGCAACTACCGCCGGGTCGATGACCGGCCCTTCGGGGGTGGTCCCGGCATGGTGATGATGGCTGAGCCCCTGGCGCAGGCATTGGCAGCCATCCGTGCGGCACGTGGGGACCAGGCTCCGGTGGTCCTGTTTTCACCCATTGGGCAACCCCTGAACCACGCTGCCGTGCAGGGGTGGGCGGGTAGTGCCGGTGCCATTCTGCTCTGTGGCCGGTACGAGGGGATTGACCAGCGCTTCATTGATGCTTACGTGGATGTCCAGATCAGCCTCGGGGACTTCGTGCTTTCGGGGGGTGAAATTGCCGCGATGGCGCTGCTGGACGCTGTAGCTCGCCTGCAACCTGGTGTGCTGTCCGATGAAGACAGCCACCACCAGGATAGCTTTAATCCAGCGCTGGATGGCCTGCTCGACTGTCCCCATTACACACGCCCTGAGGTCTGGAATGGCGTGGGCATACCTGCGGTACTGGGTTCGGGCCACCATGAAAACATCGAGCGCTGGCGCCGGGATCAGCGACTTTTGCTGACCGCCCAACACCGCCCCGATCTGCTGGACGCTGCACGCCGGGCCGGCGCCCTGGATTCCCGGGATGTGCGCGTATTGTCAGGCAAGTCCTGAGCCTGCTACAATAGCAGGCTAACCGATCCTCTGTCCGGTCAGGTCGCATGTCTTTGATGGCGTGCGGATAGCGCCAATTCCGGTGCTGACGCGGGCAAGATCACGAAAGAAGCTATGAACCTGATTCAAATTCTTGAGCAAGAAGAAATTGCTCGCCTCGGTAAAACCATTCCCGACTTCGCACCTGGCGACACCGTGGTTGTCAGCGTCAACGTGGTTGAAGGCACCCGCAAGCGCGTGCAGGCCTACGAAGGCGTCGTGATTGCCAAGCGCAATCGTGGCCTCAACAGCGGCTTTATCGTTCGCAAAATTTCCAGCGGCGAAGGCGTGGAGCGTACGTTCCAGACCTACAGCCCCCTGATTGCCGGCATCGAAGTCAAGCGCCGCGGTGATGTGCGCCGCGCCAAGCTGTACTACCTCCGTGACCGTAGCGGCAAGTCTGCACGTATCAAGGAAAAACTGCCAGCGAAGAAGACTGCTGCGTAATTTCAGCAGGCTGTTTTCAGCAGAAGCCGCCCCAGCATTGCACTGCGGCGGCTTTTTTGTTGTCTGAACGTAACGTGACCACCCCCATTTCCTTTGACCCTGCGCAGGTCCCGGTGACCGGTGTGGATACCCACTTGCCCAAGGTTTCGGGGGAGCTGTTGGCCCCCGCGGCATTGCGCAGGCGGTTTGTAGCACCGCCAGTATGGACGCCGGAGTATTTGTCCGAGCCCAAGTTTTCGCAGCGCACACCCGTGGCTGCATCGGTCTTGGTGCCGCTGGTCATGCGCGACCAGTTGATGGTGCTGTTGACACAGCGTACCGCGCATCTCTCCAGCCATTCCGGGCAGGTCGCTTTTCCAGGCGGCAAGGCTGACCCCGAAGACGCGGATGTGGCCGCCACCGCGCTGCGCGAGGCGCAGGAGGAGATTGGCCTGCATCCAGACCACGTGGAAGTCATCGGAACCTTGCCGATCTACACCACCGGTAGTGCCTATATCGTCACACCCGTGGTGGCGCTGGTGCAGCCGGATGCACCGCTGGTTCCCAACGCCGATGAAGTGGCTGATGTGTTCGAGGTGCCTCTGGCCTTTCTAATGGACCCGGCCAACCACCGGCACCATGCGGTGGACTGGCAGGGAGCTACGCGCCAGTGGCTATCCATGCCCTACCGGGATGCGAACCGTGAGCGTTTCATCTGGGGTGCAACGGCGGGCATGCTGCGCAATTTCTACCGCTTCCTGCTGGACTAGGTTTGACGCGGGTAGGGCCGCTATATGATTGCTCCATGAGTTTCATCTCCATTCTGCTGGCCTTGCTGATTGAGCAGGCCAGACCCCTGGCCCAGATCAACCCGGTACACAACATGGTGCGCAACTGGGTGCGATGGGTGATGCGCAATTTCGATGCGGGCAAGCCCCAGCATGGCTGGCTGGCGTGGGGACTGTCGGTGTTGCTGCCCGTCACGCTGGTGTGTCTGATCCACTGGCTGCTGGTCTGGACGCTGGGGTGGGTGGCTGCCGTGGTCTGGAACGTCGCCGTCCTCTACGCTACGCTGGGCTTTCGGCAGTTCAGCCACCATTTCACTGCCATTCGCGATGCACTGCACGCGGGGGATGAAGACCAGGCCCGCCAGTTGCTGGCACAGTGGATGCGCATGGATGCCAGTGCACTACCGGGCAGCGAGATTGTCCGCCATGTCATCGAGCACTCCATTCTGTCGGCGCACCGCCATGTGTTTGGTGTGTTTGCCTGGTACACCCTGCTGGCAGCCCTGGGGCTGGGGCCCGCCGGTGCCGTGCTGTACCGGGTCAGTGAATACGTCTACACCTATGCCAACCGGCCTGCGCGCCCGACAAGCCAGCCAGTCAGTGCCTCTGTGGTGGAAAACGCCAGCAGTGCATGGGCTGCCATTGACTGGTTGCCGGCACGGGTGACCGCCCTGAGTTTTGCTTTCGTCGGCAGCTTTGAGGAGGCGGTGGACAGCTGGCGCAAGCAGGCTGCACGTTTTCCGAACGACAACGATGGCGTGGTGCTGGCTGCTACGGCTGGCGCAGTGAACGTCAAGCTGGGGCCAAAGGAGTGGGACACTACCGGGCAGACACCGCAGCCGGTGCACCTGCGCGCCGTGGTCGGACTGGTGTGGCGCACCGTGGTGATGTGGATGGTGTTCCTGGCCTTGCTGTCACTGGCCAGGCTGATCGGATGACGTGCTGTCAGTAGCGTTTTTGCGATAGCTCCGCAAACAGATCGCTATAGATTTTGTAGCGATTCGCGCTGATTCCCTGGGGGCTATCGGCCGATTTCATATGGGAAAGTACACCGCAACCGGGCTCGTGCAGGTGCGTGCAGTTGTAAAACTTGCACTCCCCGGCAAAGGCCTTGATGTCGGGCATCAGGCCGGCCAGGTGCATCGGTTCAATATGGTTGAGCCCGAACTCCTGAAACCCGGGTGAATCGATCACCGCTGTGGTTTTGTCTGGGTCGACCCAATACAGGCTGGTGCTGGTCGTGGTGTGCTTGCCCGAGTTCAGCGCAGTCGATATTTCGTTGGTGAGCACCTGGGCATCGGGCAGCAGCCGGTTGATCAGCGTGCTTTTTCCGGAGCCGGAGGGCCCCAGTACCAGCGTTGTCTTGCCATGCATCAACGGCAGCAGCGTATCCAGATCGGTCGGCACGGCGCCTGGAGATTTGGGTTTAAGTGCCAGTGGTACGACCTGGTATCCCATGTCGCGGTAGATGCCCATGCGGTCCCATGCGCGGCCAAAGGGTTCGACCAGGTCGCTCTTGTTGAGAGCAATGATGGGCCGAATGTGTTCGGCTTCAGCCGCAATCAGCGCACGTGAGAGCTGGCTCTCGGAGAACTCGGGTTCAGCGGCAATGAGCACCAGCACCTGGTCCAGATTGGCGGCAAACGATTTGGTGCGAATTTCGTCCTGGCGGTAGAACAGGTTGCGACGGGGCTCTACTTTCTCGATGGTGCCTTCGTCCTCAGTGGCCAGCCACAGCACTCGGTCCCCGACCACGGTCTGGCTTTTCTTTCCGCGCGGATGGCAGATCAGTCGGCGGCCATCGGGCGTTTCCACCCACACATGGCGGCCATGCCCCGCGATGACCAGGCCGGGTTCAAGCTGGGGTTTGGCGGCCAATGCGGCGGTCCTCAACCCTGCGCCAGCGCATCGACCAGCGCAGCACATTCGAAATCGGTTTTGGAGATGCCATGCACGTCATGGGTGTTGAAGCGCACGCTGCAACTGCCCCATTGCACCAGCATTGCCGGATGGTGGTCCTGCTGCTCGGCCAGATAGGCCACCGCGTTGGCGAAAGCCATGGTCTGCAGGTAATTGGCGAAGGTGTAGGTCTTTTCGATGGCAACGTCTGCGCCATCGCCATGCAATCGCCAGCCGTCCAGCTTGGATAGAGCTGCTATCACTTGTGTAGCGCTTAGCGCATGGCGGACGGGGGCTGGAGTGGTATTTTCCATAAATTTCTTTGGTATGGAGTTCAGGTGGCTGCAGGCAGCATGCGCCCCAGGCGCTCGGACGCCGGCGGGTGCGAGTAATAGAACTTCACGTACACCGGGTCGGGCGTGAGGGTAGAGGCATTGTCCTGGTAGAGCTTGAGCAGGGCGCTGGAAAGATCGTGCCCGCTGGTTTGTGCCACGGCGAAGGCATCCGCTTCAAACTCATGCTTGCGCGACAACTGTGCAAACAGCGGACCGATAAACGTGCCTGCCAGTGGCAGCACCATCATGAACAGCAGCAGTGCGAGCGCATCGTTCGGTCCGGTCAGGCTGGGTGCAACGCCCAGGCCGGTGTAGAACCAGATCTGCTGGCTCAACCAGCCCAGCGCAGCAAAGCCCAGCAAACTCAGGCCAAACATCGCCACGATGCGCTTGAGAATGTGGCGGTGTTTGAAGTGGCCAAGTTCATGGGCCAGCACGGCATCCACTTCGGCCGCATTGAGCTGGGCCAGCAGGGTGTCGTAGAACACCACGCGCTTGGAAGCGCCAAAGCCGGTGAAATAGGCGTTGGCATGGGCGCTGCGTTTGGAGCCATCCATCACGTAGAAGCCTTTGGACTGGAAGCCGCAGCGCGCCATGAGCTGGGTCACGCGGTCCTTGAGTTCCGGGTCGTCCAGTGGTTTGAACTGGTTGAACCAGGGCGCAATCCAGGTGGGGTAGACCAGCAGCACGAGCAGGTTAAAGCCCATCCATACGCCCCAGGTCCACAGCCACCACAAGGCACCCGTCGCGCCCATCATCCACAGCACCAGCGCCGCCAGTGGCAGGCCGATCACGATGGACAGCACCGTGGATTTGGCCAGGTCCTTGAGCCACAGCGATACGGTCGTTTTGTTGAAGCCAAAACGCTGCTCCAGCACAAAGGTGCGGTACAGCGTGAAGGGCAAGTCAATGACGGCATTGACCACGGCAAACGCTGCCAACAATGCCACCTGCTGTGCAATGCCCGGCGCCATCCACTGTGCCAGTGCCTGGTTTAGCTCCGACAGGGCTCCCAGCAGCGTCCAGGCCAGTGTGACCGCTGTGCCCCAGGCCAGTTCGAGCAAGCCCAGGCGGCCCTGGGCGATGGTGTAGTCGGCAGCCTTCTGGTGGGCGTCGAGCGTGATGCGATCTGCGAATGCCGCAGGCACTGCACTGCGATGCTGCGCCACATGGCGCATCTGTCGCGTGGCCAGCCAGAATTTGAGGAGCACGCTGCCCAGCAGGGCGATGGAAAATGCCACGGTCATGGCCAGGGAGAGCGTAGGTACGGAAGCAGGGTCTGTCATGGCGCCCGAGTGTAGGTCATCGGCGACAATCGCCCCATGGACGCACCGAACACCCCTTTGAGCAAATCTGACAAAAACCTGGTCTGGCTGGACTGCGAAATGACCGGTCTGAATCCGGACGTGGACCGCATCATTGAAATCGCAGTCATCGTGACCGGCCCCAATCTGGAAAACCGCACAGAAGGCCCGGTACTGGTCATCCACCAGAGCGATGCGCAGTTGAACCTGATGGACGCCTGGAACAAGGGCACCCACGGCAAGAGCGGGCTGATTGACAAGGTCAAGGCATCCAACACGACCGAAGAAGAAGCACAGGAGCAACTGATTGCCTTCTTGGGCCAGTACGTGCCTGCCAATGGCTCGCCCATGTGCGGCAACTCCATCGGGCAGGACCGCCGCTTTCTGGTGAAGTACATGCCCAAGCTGGAGGCGTTCTTTCATTACCGCAATCTGGACGTGAGCACGCTCAAAGAGCTGTCCAAACGCTGGAAGCCCGAAATTTATGCGTCGTTCAAGAAGCAGCAGCGCCACACCGCGCTGGCTGATGTGCATGAATCCATCGACGAGCTGGAACACTACCGCACCCACTTTCTGAAGGTGGATTAGGTAGAAACCCGAATGTGTGCCATAATCATGGGCTTCGCTGCACATTGCGGCGATGATTTGTACATCTCCCTTCATTCACCGGGCTCGCCAATCTGGCGGTAATGGCCCCAAGCACTGAAAAAACCCTTTACGGGTCAGAGCAGGTTCTGTTTGATGGTTGATGTTTTTTAACCATTGACGGAGCAGTCGCACAACCTGCGGCGCTCGCGTGTGAGAAAAAATATGACTGACGCTTTTGAAGTGACAGGCGAATTTGCGCCTGCCGAATCCCTTTCCCATTCTGATGCCCATTCCTTGGACGCAACCGTAGCCCTTGCCGGCAACGAAGCCGATGTGGCTGTGTCCGATGCTCCTGAGGCTCCCGAAGTGCCCAACGGATTTGTCGAACTGGGCCTGGCCAAAGAACTCGTTGCTGCCGTGAAAGACCTGGGCTACACCCAGCCCACCACGGTTCAGCTCAAGACCATTCCGTTGGCTTTGCCCACCAGCAGCGCTGCGCAAAAAGACGGTTACATCGACCTGATGGTGTCCAGCCAGACCGGTAGCGGCAAGACCGCTGCCTTCCTGCTGCCTGTGCTGCACACCTTGCTGGCCCAATTGGCTTCTGCTGAAGCTGCCGAGCGCGCCGAATACGAGCAAGCCTGTGCTGACGCTGCCGCCAAAGGCGAGCCCGCACCCAAACGCACTAAGCGCAAAGACCCCACCAACCCCCGCAATTTCAAGGCACCGACTCCCGGCGCCCTGATCGTTTGCCCCACCCGCGAACTGGCACAGCAGGTGGCGCATGACGCCATCGACTTGGTGCAGCATTGCCGTGGCCTGCGCATTGCCAACATCGTGGGCGGCATGCCCTACCAGTTGCAAATCGCCAAGCTGCAAAACGCCAACCTGGTGGTGGCTACGCCCGGCCGCCTGCTGGACCTGCAACGTTCGATGCAGATCAAGCTGGACCAGGTGCAATTCCTGGTGGTGGACGAAGCCGACCGCATGCTGGACCTGGGCTTCTCCGACGACCTGGCTGAAATCAACCAGCTCACCATCGACCGCAAGCAGACCATGATGTTCAGCGCCACCTTCGCGCCGCGCATTCAGCAACTGGCTGCCCGCGTGATGCGCGAACCCCAGCGCGTGACCATCGACAGCCCGCAGGAAAAGCACGCCAACATCAAGCAGGTGCTGTTCTGGGCCGACAACGCCCACCACAAGCGCAAGCTGCTGGACCACTGGCTGCGTGATGCCTCCATCAACCAGGCCATCGTGTTCGCCAGCACCCAGATCGAGTGCGACGGACTGGCCGGCGACTTGCAGCAAGCCGGCTTTGACGCCGTGGCTCTGCACGGTGCTCTGAGCCAGGGCCTGCGTAACCGTCGCCTGATGGCCTTGCGCCAGGGTCAGGTGCAGGTACTGGTTGCCACCGACGTGGCAGCACGCGGTATCGACGTGCCCACCATCACCCACGTGTTCAACTACGGTTTGCCCATGAAGGCCGAGGACTACACCCACCGCATTGGCCGTACCGGCCGTGCAGGGCGTGACGGCATTGCCGTGACTTTCGCCGAGATCCGTGACCGCCGCCGTATTTTCGACATCGAAGCCTATACCCGCCAGCACTTCAAATCCGAAGTGATTCCTGGCCTGGAGCCGCAACAGCGTTTCCCCGAAGCACGTCCCGGTACCGGCGCCAGCTTTGGCGGCCGTGGCAACCATGTAGCGGATCGCCATCCCCCGCGTGACCGCAAGTTCAGCAATGGCCCCCGCGAAGGTGGCTTTGGCGGCGGCGGTGCTCCCCGTGGTGGCTTTGGCGACAAGTCGCGTGACTTTGGCGGCGCTTCGCGCGAAGGCTTCAGCTACGAGCGCAAGGGTGGTTTCAACGACCGCTTTGCCGGTGGCCGTGGTGAAGGTCAGGCGCCCCGTGGCGATTTCAATGCCCCACGTGGTGACTTCGGTGCACCGCGCGGTGATTTCAACGCACCCCGCGGAGACTTTGGTGCACCCCGTGGTGACTTTGCTCCCCGCCGTCCGACCCTGGGCAAGCCCGCTTTCGGTGGCAAGCCTTCCGGCTTTGCCAAGCCGGGCAATGGCGGCAAGGTGTTTGTGCCGCGTGACGCCAAGAAGCGTCCCGCACGCAACGCAGACTGATCTGCGTCGATACGAATAGAAAAAAAAGGCCTCGCAAGAGGCCTTTTTTATTGGGCGCTACCCCAAGGACTGTGTGGGTTCGCGGTGAAACTTGTCAGTGGCTACAGACGCATCTCACACCATGCCATTGCGGCTGGCCAGTTCCACAAACAATCCGGAGTGGTCCAGGTCGGCAAGGCCATGCTCTACGCCTTGCGCGTAGAGTTGCTCAAACAGGGTGGTGATGGGGGCCTCAAAACCAATCTCGCTGGCGGTACTGAGCGCGTTGCGCATGTCCTTGAGCTGCACGGTCATCTTGCCGCGTGGAGCAAAGTCGCGGTCCACCATGCGCTGGCCGTGCACCTGCAGAATGCGGCTGTCGGCAAAGCCGCCGGTAATCGCTTCTTTGACCCTGGCCATGTTGGCGCCTCCTTTTTCGCACATCAGCAGTGCCTCGGCCACGGCGCCAATGGTCACGCCCACAATCATCTGGTTGGCCAGTTTGGCCAGCTGCCCGGAGCCGGTGGGGCCCACATGCGTGGCGCGGCCAAAGACCTTGAATACCGACTGTGCGCGTTCGAAACTCGCTGCCTTGCCGCCCACCATGATGGCCAGCGTACCCTGGTCTGCGCCCAGTGTCCCGCCGGAAACCGGGGCGTCCAGGTACTGCAGTTGCAGCTCGCTGAGCCGCGCAGCATGGTCGCGCGCTTCGGCGGGCTTGATGGACGACATGTCGATCACCAGGCTGTCCTTGCGCATCGCCGCGGCTGCGCCCAGGTCGAACAGCACCTGGCCCACCACACTGCCGTTGTCCAGCATGGTGATGACGACTTCGGCATCGCGGACCGCGTCGGGGGCCTTGGCATGCACGGTGGCGCCGAACGACGCAAGCGGCTGCGCTTTGGCCGGCGTACGGTTCCAGACGTGCACCGTATGTCCGGCCTCGCACAGGCGGCGGGCCATGGGATAGCCCATCAGGCCAATGCCCAAAACAGCAATTTTCATGGGTACTCCAGCTAGTCCTGCAACGATAGCGCCGTGCGGATGCACCACAAGAGTGAATGCCCGGGTTTTGCTGTCGTCTGGCTGACTACATCAGCAGGTGTTCGCCCGCATTGTCGCCGCCGAGGGTGACGTAATTCACCTTGCGGATGTCCATGAGCTTCTTGCCGCCGGAGTAGCTGATGGAGCTTTGCACGTCCTGCTCCATCTCGATGAGCGTGTCGGCCAGCTTGCCCTTGATGGGCTCCAGAATGCGCTTGCCTTCCACGTGCTTGTATTCGCCCTTATTGAAGTCGCTGGCCGAGCCGTAGTATTCCTTGTACAGCTTGCCGTCCACTTCCACCGTCTGACCGGGGCTCTCTTCATGGCCCGCAAACAGCGATCCGATCATGACCATGGTGGCGCCAAAGCGGATGCTCTTGGCAATGTCACCGTGGTCGCGGATGCCGCCATCGGCAATGATCGGCTTGGTGGCCACGCGCGCACACCACTTCACCGCCGACAGCTGCCAGCCGCCGGTGCCAAAGCCGGTCTTGAGTTTGGTAATGCAGACCTTGCCAGGACCAATGCCCACCTTGGTGGCATCGGCGCCCCAGTTTTCCAGGTCGATCACCGCCTCGGGCGTAGCCACGTTGCCGGCAATGATGAAGGTCGATGGCATCTTGCCCTTGAGGTAGACGATCATGTCCTTCACGCTGTCGGCGTGGCCGTGCGCGATATCGATGGTCACGTACTCGGGGGTCAGGCCCAGTGTGGCCAGCGTGTCCACCGTCGCGTAGTCGGGCTTTTTGACGCCCAGGGAGATCGACGCATACAGGCCCTTGGCCTTCATGTCCTTGACGAACTGCACGTTGTCCAGGTCAAAGCGGTGCATCACGTAGAAGTAGCCGTTCTGTGCCAGCCAGACGCAGGTGGCTTCATCCACCACGGTTTTCATGTTGGCGGGCACCACCGGGATGCGGAATTTGCGGCCGCCGAGCTCCACGCTCGCGTCGCATTCGGATCGGCTTTCCACGCGGCATTTGCGTGGCAGCAGAAGGATGTTGTCGTAGTCAAAAATTTCCATGGCCCAAGCTCCTGTTCCAGTTTCAAGAAAGTAGTTTCAAACAAACGCGGGGCGCTTGGACTGGTACCGGCCATAAAAAAACCGGGTGCCAATTGCTTGGGCCCGGTGCTTGATTGTATACACCTTGCGGATTGTTGTGGTGGATCAGGGTGGCAGTGCGCTTTGCTGCGTGTCCCCCGCCCGCTTTGCGGGCTCCTCCTTTACCTACGCAAAACGCACTGCCACCCTGATCCGCTTACGTAATTGGGTTGCGTGCCTACGCAAAAAGCGCCGATAACGACAGAGAGTTTGGGCTGGGTGTTCTGCGTAGGTAAAGGAGGAGCCCGAAGGGCGGGGGACACGGAGCAGAGCACGCAGCCCGAACGCTCCGCGACGATGCTTTCTACAATGGCTCCATGTCTCTTTTTTCCGCCACCGACCACGCGTCACAGTCCCCGCTGCTTGCCACCCTCAACCCCGAGCAAAGTGCTGCCGTTACGCTTCCCGCAGAGCACGCGCTGATCCTGGCTGGCGCGGGCTCGGGCAAGACGCGGGTGCTGACCACCCGCATCGCCTGGCTGCTGCAAAACGGCTATGTTTCGCCCGGTGGCATTCTGGCGGTGACGTTTACCAACAAGGCTGCCAAGGAGATGATGACGCGGCTCAGCGCCATGCTGCCGGTGAATGTGCGCGGCATGTGGATTGGCACCTTCCACGGCCTGTGCAACCGCTTCCTGCGCGCACACTACAAGCCTGCAGGGTTGCCGCAGGCGTTCCAGATTCTGGATACCCAGGATCAACTCTCCGCCATCAAGCGGCTGTGCAAGCAGTTCAAAATCGACGACGAGCGCTTTCCGCCCAAGCAACTGATGTGGTTCATTGCGGGTTGCAAAGAGGAGGGGCTGCGTCCCAAGGATGTGGTCGCCAGCGACCCGGACACCCGCAAGAAGGTCGAGGTGTACCAGCTCTACGAAGACCAGTGCCAGCGCGAAGGTGTGGTGGACTTTGGCGAACTGATGCTGCGCAGCTATGAGCTGCTGCGCGACAACGACCCCATTCGCGAGCACTACCAGCGCCGTTTTCGCCATATCCTGATTGACGAGTTCCAGGACACCAACAAGCTCCAGTACGCCTGGATCAAGATGATCGCGGGACTGGGGCAGGGCGCTAGCCCCGATGGTGCCGGCGGCGCCGTGCTGGCGGTCGGCGACGATGACCAGAGCATCTATGCCTTCCGCGGTGCGCGTGTCGGCAACATGGCCGACTTCGTGCGCGAGTTCCGGGTGCAGCACCAGATCAAGCTGGAGCAAAACTACCGCAGTTACAGCAATATCCTGGACAGCGCCAACGCGCTTATCAGCCACAACAGCAAGCGCCTGGGCAAAAACCTGCGTACCGACCTGGGCCCCGGCGAGCCCGTGCGCGTGTACGAGGCGCCCAGCGACTTCGCCGAAGCGCAGTGGATGGTCGACGAGATGAAGCAACTGGTGCGCGACGATGTCGAGCGCAAGGAAATTGCCGTGCTTTACCGCTCCAACGCACAGAGCCGTGTGATTGAGACTGCGCTGTTCAATGCGGGCATGCCGTACCGGGTGTACGGCGGCCTGCGCTTCTTCGAGCGGGCCGAGATCAAGCACGCGCTGGCGTACCTGCGCCTGCTGGAGAACCCCAACGACGACACCAGCTTCATGCGGGTAGTCAACTTTCCGGCGCGTGGAATTGGCGCACGCAGCATCGAGCAGCTGCAGGACGTGGCCCGTGCCACGGGTTGTTCGCTGCACGATGCGGTGAGCGCGCTGTCGGGCCGGGCCGGCACGCTGATCGCCGGCTTTGTGGCCAAGCTGGACGTGCTGCGCGAGCAGACCGTGGGCATGAACCTCAAGAACATCATCCAGTTGATGCTGGACCACAGCGGTCTGCTGGACCACTACCGCAATGACCGTGAGGGTGAAGATCGCCTCGAGAATCTGGACGAACTGGTCAACGCTGCCGAGAGCTTTGTGATGCAGGAAGGCTTCGGTCGCGAGGCACCGGGCATGGTGCCGCTGGTGAGCGCCCCCGAGGCGCTGACCCAGAGCCCGGCCAGCCAGGGGCTGACAGGAGATGCCCTGACGGCAGCCAATGCCGAGTTTGGAGATACGGGGGAGACCCTCTCGCCACTGCAGGCCTTCTTGACCCACGCGGCGCTGGAAGCCGGCGACAACATGGCCGCAGCCGGGCAGGACGCGATCCAGCTCATGACAGTGCACTCTTCCAAGGGACTGGAGTTCGACTGCGTGTTCATCACCGGCATGGAGGAGGGTCTGTTCCCGCATGAGAACTCCATGAGCGACCATGAAGGCCTGGAGGAAGAGCGCCGCCTGATGTATGTGGCCATTACCCGCGCGCGCAAGCGGCTGTACCTGAGCCATTCGCAAACCCGCATGCTGCATGGCCAGACGCGCTACAACCTCAAGAGCCGTTTTTTCGACGAACTGCCGGAAGAATGCCTGAAGTACCTCACACCCAAGCAACCGCCTGCGGGAGCTGCGCGCAGCTGGGGTGCTACATTTGCTCCTAATTCAGGAGCTGGTAACGCATATTCCACGGGGGCTAGAGGCCAATTTGATTCATATTCTGCGGTCCAGAAAGAAGTGCCCCGAAAAGAAGAACCTACGGGCTTGCGCAAAGGCCAGAAGGTATTCCATGCCAAATTCGGCGAGGGCACCGTGCTCACGCTCGAAGGCGCAGGCGACGATGCACGTGCGCAGATCAACTTCCCGCGCCACGGGACCAAGTGGCTGGCGCTGAGCGTGGCCAAGCTCACGCCAGTGCCGTAAATACAAAAAAAATGAGAGACACAGTATTGTGAAAGATATGCAGGGAGTTCCTACCCAGAATGCCCGGGTGGTTGACGTCGGTGTTTGGGAGCCGTCTTCGGTCTATCTGAAGCTGTTGGTGGGTCTGGTTCTGGGCGCCATCACCGCTTTCCTGATCAGTCTGTACCTGTTTGCCCCAGGGCAGCGTGCACAGGCATTGAGTGCGGTTGCGCTGGCCGTGTTGATGCTCGTTGCGTGGATACAGGTGCGACGCGGTGACGTCCGGTGTGCCCTGCGGGTAGTGACCCATGGTGTGTGGCTGGTTGCCACCGGTACCGTCATCGCCAGCGGCAGTTTGCG
>CAUJJV010000199.1 GCA_963205375.1 Pseudomonadota bacterium | reverse complement strand
TGCTGCGCCTGGCCGTTGATGAGTTTGAGGCCCAGCACATAGTCCCGCACACCGCCCACACTGGCGCGGGCCGGGCCGGCCAGGCCTGCAGCCACCATGCCACCCACAGTGGCCCGGGATGCGCCGTCGGGCTGGGACCAGGCATAGTGCGGAGGCTCAAACGGCAGGCATTGCCCCTGCTCTGCCAGCAGGGCTTCCAGCTCCACCAGCGGAGTCCCCGCGCCGACCGTGACCACCAGTTCGCTGGGCTCATAGCTCACCACGCCGCGCAGGCCAGTGGTGTCCAGCACCTCGCCAGTCAGCGGCTGGGCATAAAAATCTTTGCTGCCTCCGCCCCGGATGCGCAGCGGGCCCCCTCCGGCCAGGGCGGTCCGAATGCGGTCGGTGACTGCGGCGAGTGCGTATTCCATGGATTGCATGGCAGCGATGGTAAATGCCCGTCAGCGCTGTGGGCGTGAATTTTTTGAAACACCCGGGTTCAAAAAACTATTCTGCAAAAAAATTGACCGGCAAGCCCGGTGTATCGACCCGCATGGAAAACACGCAGCCCGACTGCGGATACTGCTCCAGCTCGGCGGCACTGCGGCCATGCCGGCCCGTGGTGACATACAGGGTACGCAGGTCTTCACCGCCCAAACAGGGCATGGTAGGGCACTGTGCCGGGGTCGGAAACTCGGCCAGCAACGTACCGTCCGGCGCAAATTGGCAGATACGCGCGCCCTCGTACATGGCCACGAAGTAGTTGCCGTCCACATCTACCGCCGCACCATCCGGGCGGCCGCCATAGCCCCCTTGCCCAACGCTCCAGCCTTCCGGTTTGGGCGTGAATGTCAGGTGAACACGATGGGTCGTCATCGCATTGCTGGCGAGGTCGTAATCCCAGGCATGCACCACGTGGCTGGACGTATCCGCCCAGTAGAGGGTTTGGGCGTCCGGGCTCCAGGCCAGGCCATTCGCCGTCAGCGCGTTGCCGGCTTTGCACTCCACCACGGGGGCACCTTGACGGCAGTCGATGGAAAAGAGCTGGGCGGCATGGGCCTTCTTGGTCTCATCGATCGTACCGACCCAGAACCGCCCGGCGGGATCGCATTTGCCGTCGTTGGCACGCACCACCGCCGTGTCATACGGCAGGGTGGTGATCCGCTCCAGTGCGCCACCCCACTCGCGGGCACGAAAAACACCATCGCGCAGCGCCACCACCAGCCCGCCATTTGCAGCGGGGGCGATACACCCCGGTTCACTGGGCATGTCCCAGGCCTGCACCGTGCCCATGTAAATGTTGGCGCGCAAGAGCTGCCTGCCGGGAATGTCAACCCAGTACAGCATCTGCTCATGGGGATGCCAGAACGGCGACTCGCCCAGCGCACAGGTCTGCGCTGTCAGTGCCTGCCAGCTCACGCCACGCGCTCCACGTCCATGCGCATTTCGCAGGAAAAGGTTTCGCCCGGTTTCAGGATGACCAGGCCCAGCTCTTCGGCCGTGGCAATGCCGGCGACCATCAGGTGGACGGCGTTGTTCACGTGGCTCACCGGCTCGATGGCGATGCTGTCGCGCCCGGGTTGGGTGAATACCACCAGGCGCGTCAGGCTGGAACTGACCCGCGTATGCAGCAGCGCATCGCGCAAATGCAACTCCCCCCGCCAGCCATCAAAGCAGTGGTCCACCGCAAGCGCTGCGCAGTCGTCGTCCAGACCGGCACTGTCGGTGCGGTGGGTCGGCAGCTTGTCGTTGCCCATTTCCCAGCGGCCCAGTGTTGAAAACGTGACCCTGCTGCCAGGCCGCTTGACGAAGTAGGGGTGCCAGCCCAGCCCCACCGGCGCGGACACTTTGGACTGGTTGGTGATGCTCAGCGTCATCTCCAGCGCATGGGCATTCAGCTTGAAAGCCTGGGAGCTGTCAAAGTCGAACGGCCACGCCGCATCCGCCTTGTGCTCATAGGACAGCAGGGCAAAGGTATCGCTGGCTTCCAGCACGGCCCAGGGCCGCTCCCAGCCCACACCATGGATGGCATGCGGCTCGGGCTCGAAGTTCTTCACCAGCGGATGGTCTGTGCCCTGCCACTGCAGGCTGGCGTGGCCCACCCGGTTGGAAAACGGCACCAGCGGATAGCTCGCCGATTGCCGCACGGAATGCAGACCTTGCGCTGGCGTGGAGCGCAACACCGGTATATCCCCCAACCACAGGCCGGCGATGCAGCCCCCCAGTTCGGGTTTGATTTCACAGCGCAGCGCGTCGCAGCGCAAGGACACAGGGGACGGCGTGGTATTCATAGGCAAATTGTGCACCGCAATCGCCCAAAAAAATGGCCCGGAGGAACTTCGGGGTTACCGAAGCCTTTCCGGGCCGCAGCCTCCATCCTCTGGAGACTGCTGGAGCGTGACAGCTTGTTTGTCTGTTTAGCGGTTGTAAGCCGTTTCGCCGTGGCTGGTGATGTCCAGACCTTCGCGCTCGTCTTCCTCGCTGACACGCAGACCAATGGTCAGGTCCACCAGCTTGAAGGCGATGACGGAAACAATACCAGACCATGCCACCGTGATCAGCACGGCCTTGGTTTGTGTCCAGACCTGGCCGGCAATGGTGTATGCGTCAGCAGTCACCATGGCCACCGTAGTCCAGTCAGCGACCAGGCTCGGGCCACCCAGGTTAGGCGAGTTGAACACGCCGGTCAGGATCGCACCCAGAATGCCGCAAACACCGTGCACGCCGAACACATCCAGCGAGTCGTCTGCACCCAGCATTTTCTTCAGACCATTCACACCCCACAGGCCAGCAAAGCCGGACAGCAGACCGATGATCAGCGCACCGCCGATGCCGACGTTACCGGCAGCAGGGGTAATGGCCACCAGGCCGGCCACCGCACCGGACGCAGCGCCCAGCATGGAAGCCTTGCCACGCATCAGCGACTCACCCAGGGACCAGGCCAGCACAGCAGCGGCGGTTGCACCCAGGGTGTTGATGAAGGCCAGGGCGGCGAAGCCGTTGGCTTCCAGCGCGGAGCCGGCGTTGAAGCCGAACCAGCCCACCCACAGCAGGGCGGCACCGACCATGGTCAATGTCAGGCTGTGAGGCGCCATGGCTTCCTTGCCGTAACCGATACGCTTGCCAACCATGAAAGCACCGACCAGGCCAGCCACAGCAGCGTTGATGTGCACCACGGTACCGCCAGCGAAGTCCAGCGCGCCCATTTGCCACAGGTAACCGGCTTTGCCGTTCATCTCGTCCACCACCGCAGCGGCAGAGTACGCATCAGGACCCATCCAGAACCACACCATGTGGGCGATAGGAGCGTAAGAGAAAGTGAACCACAGCACCATGAAGGCCAGCACGGCAGAGAACTTCATGCGCTCGGCAAACGCGCCCACAATCAGTGCACCCGTGATACCGGCGAAGGTCGCCTGGAAGGCGGCAAACACGATTTCAGGGATATAGACACCCTTGCTGAAGGTCGCTGCATTGGCAAAGGTGCCGGCTGCGTTGTCCCAGACGCCCTTCATGAACAGGCGGTCAAAGCCACCAATGAAGGCATTGCCCTCGGTAAACGCCAGGCTGTAGCCGTAGATGAACCACAGCACCACGATCAGCGAGAACGTCACCATGACCTGCATCAGCACGGACAGCATGTTCTTGCTGCGCACCAGGCCACCGTAGAACAGGGCCAGACCAGGGATCGTCATCAGGATCACCAGCAAGGTGGAGACCATCATCCAGGAAGTGTCGCCCTTGTTGGGCACGGGTGCTGGCGCAGCTGCGGGTGCAGCAGCTTCAGCGGCGGCAGGCGCTGCTGCGGGTGCGGCAGCGTCGGCAGCAGCAGCCGGAGCTGCAACAGGAGCAGAGGCCTCAGCAGCCGCGGGGGCAGCGGTCTGGGCCAGCGCAAACGTACCACCGGTCAACAGACCGATGCCCAGCGCGAGGGATACAAGCAGTTTTTTCATTTTTGGGCTCTCTTTCTGGTTACAGCGCTTCTTTGCCGGTTTCGCCGGTACGAATGCGCACGACCTGTTCGACGTCGTAGACAAAAATCTTGCCGTCGCCGATCTTTCCGGTGCGTGCTGCACCTTCGATGGCTTCGATCACGCGCTCGACCAGAGCGTCGTCGATGGCTGCTTCAATCTTCACCTTGGGCAGAAAGTCCACCACGTACTCTGCGCCGCGGTAGAGTTCGGTGTGTCCTTTTTGACGCCCGAAGCCCTTGACTTCAGTGACGGTGATGCCCTGTACGCCAATACTGGACAAGGCTTCTCGCACCTCATCGAGCTTGAACGGTTTGATGATGGCCGTTACGAGTTTCATATGTTCACCTCAACTTAATAACAATGGGTTGCAGTCACAGAAAAGTGCTGCCCTGCTTCTCCAGGAGTCAGGAGACAACTCCTCTAAGCAGAACCCGTGCCAACCGCTCGTTGGCCCATTTCATCGCGTGCGGTGCACCGTGTTCACGCGATATGCGCTACCATACTGTATAAATAACCAGCATGCACCAGTTGGGTGCGGAATTTTGCAGCGCACCGCAATGTTGCGCACTGAAATGGGAGGATGGGAAATGAGCTTGTCTTTGGTGCAGAGCCGTGCTCTGCTGGGTCTGGAGGCGGCCAAGGTCACCGTAGAGGTGCACCTGGCCAACGGTTTGCCCAGTTTTACCCTGGTCGGTTTGGCGGATGTGGAGGTGAAAGAAGCGCGCGAACGGGTGCGTTGCGCCATCCAGAACGCCAATCTGGAATTCCCGACGAACAAACGCATCACCGTCAATCTGGCCCCGGCGGATTTGCCCAAGGACTCCGGGCGGCTGGACCTGCCGATTGCCCTGGGCATTCTGGCGGCCAGTGGGCAAATCGACGCTGCCCGGCTCGCAGAGTACGAGTTTGCCGGGGAACTGTCGCTCTCGGGCGAACTGCGTCCGGTGCGCGGGGCACTGGCCACTGCGCTGGCATTGCACACCGGCCAGGTCAGCGCCAAACTGGTGCTGCCACCGGGAAGCGCCGAAGAGGCTGCACTGGTGCCCGGTGCACAGGTGTACCGGGCGCGGCATCTGCTGGACGTGGTGCGGCACTTTGCTCCGCCCGGTTCACCCGCCCTGGAGGGCCAGGATAGTGCCACGGCTGCGAGTGACGACGGCTGGGCGCGCGTCCATGCCGCTGCACCCACGGCGTCGGCCAGGATCGCAGACATGGCGGATGTGAAAGGCCAGGCCGGCGCCCGGCGTGCCCTGGAAATTGCTGCCGCAGGAGGGCACAGCGTTTTGTTGGTGGGGCCTCCAGGCTCGGGCAAATCCATGCTGGCCCAGCGTTTTGCCGGGCTGCTGCCCGAGATGACAACGGATGAAGCCCTGCAAAGTGCCGCCATCGGCAGCCTCAACGGCCGTTTTTCGCTGGAGCGCTGGGGCCAGCGACCGACCTGCAGCCCACACCACTCGGCCAGTGCCGTCGCGCTGGTGGGTGGGGGCTCGCCGCCGCGGCCCGGAGAAATATCCCTCGCGCACCACGGCGTCCTCTTTCTTGACGAATTGCCCGAATTTCCAAGAGCAGCCCTGGAAGCCCTGCGCGAGCCGCTGGAGACCGGGAGCATCACCATCTCGCGGGCGGCGCGGCGTGCCGAATTTCCGGCGCGCTTCCAGCTCATAGGCGCCATGAACCCCTGCCCGTGTGGCTACCTGGGCTCCACCACCCATGCCTGCCGCTGCACGCCCGACCAGGTGCACCGCTACCAGTCCAAACTCAGCGGGCCGTTGATGGACCGCATTGACCTGCATGTGGAAGTCCCCGCCCTGCCCGCCAGCGATCTGCTCAATGCCCCCAGCGGCGAATCCACTGCCCATATCCAGCAGCGTTGCCACGCGGCCCGGGAGCGCGCCGCACGGCGCCAGGGCAAGACCAACCAGGCACTGGCCGGCCAGGAGATCGATGCCCATGCCCGGCTGGATCCTGCCGCGCTCAAGTTCCTGCAGTCGGCATCGGCACAACTGGGATGGTCCGCCCGCGGGACGCACCGGGTGCTGAAAATTGCCCGCACGATTGCGGACCTGGCCGACTCCGAGTCCACCCAGCTCACGCATGTGGCGGAAGCCATGCAGTACCGGCGGGCACTGCAGCGCGCGGTCGCTCCCTAGCCATAATCACCCGGTGACTCACCGCACCCCATCCGCCCCTGCCGTCTACTCTGCATCCTGGATCGGGTGGCTGTCGCTGGCGCAACTCATCAGCTGGGGCAGCCTGTTCTATACCTTCACCCTGCTCATGGGGCCGGTGGAGCAGGAGCTGGGCTTGAGCCGTGTGCAGTCGTCGCTCGCATTCAGCCTGGCGCTGCTGGCCGAGGGCCTCATGGCCTACCCGGTGGGCCGCTGGATTGACCGCGGCTACGAGCGCAGGGTCATGACCGCAGGCTCCCTGCTGGCCGGCACCTGCCTGCTGCTGCACGGGCTGGTGACCACGGCCACGCAGTTTTATGCGGTGTGGATGGTTCTGGGGGTGTCCATGGCGGCCACGCTGTACACGCCGGTCTTTGCCGTGGTCACGCGCCGTTTCCCCAACGACTTTCGCCGCGCCATCATCACCATGACCTTTCTGGGCGGACTGGCCAGTACCGTGTTCATCCCGTTGACCGCATGGCTGATGTCCGCCCTGGGCTGGCGGCACGCGCTCTGGTGTCTTGCCGCGTTGCATCTGCTGGTGTGCGCACCCATGCACTTTCGGCTGTTGCGGTGTGCTCCCGGGCGCCGCACCGCCAGTGGCCACAGCGCAGGTCGGCCAGGCAAAACCCTGTCACACCATATGCTGAGCGCACCGTTCCTGCTGGTCGCGACCTTCATCGTGTTGATGATGGCGGTGACCGTTGCATTACCAGCCCACATGGTGAGCCTGCTGCGTGAGCACAACCTGTCCGAGGCCTGGGTGATTGCGATACCGGCGAGCATTGGCGTCATCCAGGTGCTGGGGCGCCTGCTGCTGTATTTCTTTGAGCGCCATTTCGACCTGCACCTGGCCAACCGGCTGATTCCCGCCCTCATTCCCCTGGGGTTGCTCGCCCTGATTGCAGCGCCCTGGATGGAAGCCACCCATGGCGCCCTGGTATTGCTGTTCGTGCTGGTCTGGGGAGTAGGCAACGGCATGCTGACCATCGTCAAGGGCACCGCGATTGCCCAGTATGTCGACCGCGACCACGTGGCTTCGCTCAACGGTGCCATGGGCTTGCCGTTGGCGTTTGCACGTGCGGGCGCACCTCTGGGTTTGGGTTACCTGTGGAGCCCGCAAGCGGGATACACCACGGGACTCTGGGTGCTGCTGGGCATCAGTGTGGCCGGCGTGGCTGCGCTGACACTGGCCCAGCGCCACTCGACCCACCACCAAAATGCTACAAAATGAATAGCTGTCTGCGCAATGAATACGGGGGCTAGAGCCCGATTTCATCCTAATCCTTGAGTGGGACACCCATCTGCCGCAGGTAGGCCTGTACCTCTTTGCTGATCGGTCCCGCAGCGCGCGCCTTCTCGGCCATCTCGGCGGAACTGGCAATCTGGCCCAACGCAGCGAGCGACACGGCAGCCCCCAACAGCCAGCGCTGTTCAGCCGGGCGCGATTGCAGTGCAGTCATATAGGCGTACACGCTGTCCTGGTGGCGCCCCAGACGCTGCGCGGCGTTGGCGCGCAATGCCCACATCTCGGGTTCGTTGCGCAGCAGGGGCTCCAGCCGGGTCAGCGTTTCCCACACGGCGCCCGGCCGCCCGTCACTGAGC
>CAUJJV010000198.1 GCA_963205375.1 Pseudomonadota bacterium | reverse complement strand
CGGGGCAGCAGCTGCTTGCGCTTTTCGAACTTGTCGCGCTTGGATTCGGATTCAGCGATGACCAGGCCTTCGAGGCGCTGGACTTCAGCCAGGAGATCGGCCATGCGCTTGGCATTGGCCGCAAACGCGTCAGAGCGTGCGTTGATTTTTGAACGTAGTGCGGGCATTCGTTTCAGTCCTTTTTGGAAACTTGCCGTATTAGACACACACGTAACGTTTACGTCAACATCATTTCGTATAGGTGTTTATACTATGCTTAACGTCACACGTAACTGCTACGATTCGTGCCGTTAGCAACCTCACCTTCAATTACCAGCAAAGGAAATTACATGTCTCTCGAATCCGCAACCCAAGCCATCCGTACCAAAGTGGGCGCTGACAGCGGCCTGGGCGCCACCCTCAAGTTCGACATGGGCGCAGACGGCGTCATCGTGATCGACGGCAAGTCCACCCCCAACACCGTGTCCAACGACAACACCGACACCGAGTGCACCGTGGGCATCTCCATGGACAACCTGCAAGCCATGCTCGACGGCAACCTGGACCCCGCTACCGGCTTCATGGCTGGCAAGCTCAAGGTGTCCGGCGACATGAGCGTGGCCATGCGCCTGCAACGAGTGATCTGATGCCACTGACTGAAGCGCAGGCTTTCGTAGATTCGCACCGCGACGAAGGTGCTTCCGAGCTCTTCGGCATCACGGAGTTGTGCCGCGAGTTCGGCATCTCGCTGCGGGCTTTGCGCTTCTACGAAGACAAGGGACTGCTCTCGCCCCGGCGCGTCAATGGCGCGCGGGTGTACACCCGGCGTGACCGGGCCCGCCTGTCACTGATCCTGCGCGCCAAGGCGATTGGTTCGCAGCTGTCAGAGATCAAGCGCTACCTGGACCTGTACGGCGACCAGGGCGAAGGGCGCGCGCAGCAGCTCAACTTCGTGATTGACCGCACAGACCAGGAAATTGCCGCTCTGGAGAAAAAGCGCGCAAGCATTGATGAAACGCTGGCTGAGCTGCGCATCATCAATTCCACTTGCCGCCAAAAACTCGAAAAACAGGCCGAAAAAGAAAAGGCTTGAGCCATTTCTGGCTCAAGCCCCCGTGTTTAGTTCACAAAACGCTATCTAAATGATAGCGTTTTTCATTTAAGCCGTACCCAGCATCTTGTCCTTGGCCGCAAAATACTTGCGGGCATAGGCCACCAGCTGGCCGTCGGTCGGGTGGTCGATCGTCTCCACACCCACCACCTTGTCAGCCACGGCCTGGTCGTGCGCATGCATGTGCTTGATCAGCTGCAGCTTGGCCTGGGCTGGGCCCACCACCAGAATTTCCTGCGCACCCTTGAGTGCTTCCACCACAGCGTGGTAGTACTGCTTGTCTTCGGCTGCCTTGCCAGAGCCGGGCACACCGCTCTTGGAATGCAGGTGCTGGTGTGGCTTGGCGGGATGCACAACAGATTTCTCGACATCGTCAGGAGCGATGTGCATGACGTGCGCTTCGGAGTGATCGAGCCAGACAACTGCGTGAAAATGGGACATGAATTGGATTCCTATTGAATGAAGACAAGTCAAGCTTAAAACTCTGACCAGTCGCTGTATTGAGCAAAGTCAAATTAAGCGCACACCGGGCGTTGGCAGGTGGTGCATAAAAAAAGGCCCCGCAGCCCTAGGGGCAGCGGGACCCGGCATCTGCCTGGCAGCAATTACTGCTTGACAGCTTCCACCTGGATCACCAGGCGCACGTTCTTGGGGAAACCCCAATCCACGCCGTAGTTCATGCCAAAGGCAGTACGGTCAATGGTGGCTTCGAAATCGCCGCCGCACACTTCACGCTTGAGCATGGGGCTCTGGTAGCAGTTGAACTGGTTGGCCTTGAGCGTGACGGGCTGTGTCTTGCCCAGCAGGGTCAGGCTGCCGGTAACTTCAGACACCTTGTCGCCGTTGAATACAAACTTGTCAGACACGAACTTCAACGTGGGGTACTTGGCAGTGTCAAACAGGTCGGGGCTTTGCAGGTGCTTGTCGAACGCAGCGGTGCCGGAGTTGACGGAGGTGGTGTCGATGGTGACTTCCACCTTGCCAGTCTTGGCGGCCTTGTCGAGCTGAACGGTGCCGGTCTTCTTGTCGAAGCGCGCACGGTTGACAGAAGCACCGAAGTGGCTGATTTCAAAGGTTGCAAACGTGTGGGTGGGTTCCACCATATAGGTGGCCGATTCGGCCTGAACGGCACCAGCAGCCAGGGTGGCAACAGCAGCCAAAGCAACAAGGGATTTACGCATTTTCAAGGTCTCCAGTTAGGAAGGGGGGGGGAACAAAAAATCAGAACTTGACTAAAACTTGGCCACGCCCGAGAGCGCCAGCTTGAATTTCACCTGCACATCGTCGGCCACCATGGACGTATCCGCCCACTCGCCGTCACCGATCTTGAACACCAGGCGCTTGATGGCGAAGGCGCCGGTCGCGGTCGTTGTAGCACCATTTTGCGTCAGGGTAACAGGCACGACCACGTCACGCACATTGCCCTTGATGCTGAGTTTGCCAGCCACTTCGAACTTGCCAGCGCCCAGGCCCTTAACGGTGCTGGACTGGAACGTGGCCTGTGGAAACTTGGGCACGTTGAACCACGCCGCCTTGGGCAGCTCGGCATCGCTTTCGGGGGCGCCGACTGTGGCGCTGCCGGTGTCAATGGTGAAGGCGATCTTGCTGGCTTCGGGCTTCTTGGGGTCGAACGCAATCTGTGCATCGAACTTCTTGAAGCGCCCTTCCACCGGCACACCCATCTGCTTGCTGACAAAGCCAATCTCGCTCTGCGCGGGCAGCAGCTTCTGTTCGGCCTGGGCCGCATTGGCAAACAACAGGCTGGCGCCCAGCAGGCCCAGCGTCAATGTTTTTGAAATCGTCATGGTGTTACCTCTCAATAAATGGATGATTTGGCAATGTTGGGGCGGTCACTGTTTGCCGGGCAGCATGCGCTGCATCAGACCGTCGCGGTCCACCAGCTGGTGTTTGATAGCGGCGGCTACATGCAACACCACCAGTCCGGCCAGGGCGAAGGCACTGATTTCGTGCCAGGGCATGATCAGCTCGGCCAGCGCCTTGTCGGCGGATACCAAGTCGGGCAGCGGCAGCACGCCAAACAGCACAATCGGGAAGCCGGCCGCCGAGCTGTAGGCCCAGCCCACCAGCGGCACGATGAAAAACAGGGCATACAGCGCCACATGGGTTGCGTGGTAGGCCGCGGTTTGCCAGCCGGGCATGGCCGCAATCACCTTGCCGGGCAATGCCGGGGGCGTATGGGTCAGGCGCCAGGCCAGCCGCACGACCGACAACGCCAGAATCGTGACACCGGCCCACTTGTGCCAGTTGTACAGCTTGAGCCGCTGCGGCGAGAATGGCAGATCAGCCATGTACACGCCCACGGAGAAAATCGCGACCAGTGCAATGGCCAGAATCCAGTGCAGCGCCATCGCCACAGGGCTGTATCGGGTAGTAGAAGTGCTGTTCATGGCCGCAAGTTTAGGAGGCCGACAGTGCAAACAGTTTCAAACGGCTTGATGCCATAGTTCACATTTTTTGAATGAATAACCTCCAGCGCAACCTGCTGCTAGGCCTGCTCGGCCCCGCCTTGTGGGTGCAGGGCCAATACGTGCGCCGCGTCACGCCCCGCCTGCCCGAGCCACCCGGCCCGCGCTCTGGAAGCTGCGGCCAGGGCCCGCAACTGCGCCTGCTGATCGCCGGCGACTCGGCCGCAGCGGGCGTGGGTGCGGATTCACAGGCGCAGGCCCTGAGCGGGCAACTCGTGGAGCGGCTGGCCCAGCATTTCACCGTCAGCTGGCAACTGGCCGCCGTCACAGGGCACGACTCGCCTGCCCTGTATGCGCTGCTGGAGGAACTGCCCGCGCAAGCCTTTGACGTGGTGGTGCTGTCCATCGGAGTCAATGACGTCACCGCCTTGCGTTCGCCGCGCGCATGGATTGCGTGGCAACAAAAGTTGGCGGAGCTGATCCGTGCGCGCTTTCACCCGGACCTGATCGTGCACAACGCCGTTCCGCCCATGCACGCCTTCACCGCACTACCGCAACCACTGCGCTGGTACCTGGGGCGCTGGGCGCGCGAGATGAACCGGCAATTGGCCGCAGACGTTAAAAAGCACGCCTACCGCGTGCTCCACAGTCCCCAGATGGACCGGCCTTCCGAAGGCCTGGCCAGCGATGGCTTCCACCCCGGCCCGGTCGGCTATGCCGTGTGGGCCGAGAGCCTGCACCAGCACATCGTGTCGGCCCGGCGTTAAAGCAGTTTTTCGATATCGCCCACCAGGCTTTTGCTCAGTGGCGCCGTCATGCTGTTGTAGCTGTCCACCACCCGGCCATTGCGGTCAATCAGGTATTTGTAGAAGTTCCATTTGGGCGCCGTACCGGACTCCTTGGCCAGCTGCGCATACAGCGCATTGCGCCTGGCGCCCGACACCACGGTTTTGGAAAACATCGGGAACTTGACCGCATAGGTGTTGAAGCAGAAGTCGGCAATCTCCTTGTCATTGCCGGGCTCCTGCTGGCCAAAGTCGTTGGACGGAAAGCCCAGCACCACCAGTCCTTTGTCCTTGTATTTGGCGTACAGCGCCTCCAGCCCTTCGTACTGCCCGGTAAATCCGCAGTAACTGGCGGTGTTGACCACCAGAATCACCTTGCCAGCGTACTGGCAGAGGTTTTGCGGAGCGTCATCCTGCAAGCGGTTGAAGCTGTGCTTCAGGATAGCGGGGCAGGCAGCGGCTGCTGGCTGTGTGGCCGGAGCAGGAGTGTCAGGCGCGGCGTGAAGCATGGCACTTGCACACAAGGCTGCGACCAGCCCGGAAATGCGCAGTGTTGAGGTCAGGAAAGCCATGGTGTAGATGCTCTGAGAAGGGATGTTGCGCAGTGTATCGACTTGATCAACCGTCTGCTCAGCCCACCACTATTACGACATCAAGTCCAAGGACTGACACTCAAGAATTTAAAAATCGCATTACTTGAAAATAAGTCATGCGGATATTAAACTCAACGCAAATGAACCAATCCGACCATATCCTTGATCTTGCCCGGCACCAGCGCGTGCTGCGCGCGGCAGATGTGCTGGCGCACGGCTGGTCACCCCAACTGCTGCTCAGCCTGCACCAAGCCGGCAAGCTGCAACGGGTGACCCGGGGCCTGTACAGCCTGCCGGATGCTGAGATTACCGAATATCAGACGCTGATCGAGGTGTGCCAGCGCGTGCCAAAAGCCGTGCTGTGCCTGCTGACCGCACTGCAATATCACGGCATAGGCACGCAGATGCCCCATGAGGTCTGGGTTGCGCTGCCGGAGGGCACACAGACCCCGGCGCTGGACTACCCCACACTGCGCATCGCGCGGCTGAGGGGTGATGCCTATTCCGAAGGCATCCAGACCGTAACAGAGCATGGCGTACCGATTCGCGTCTACGGCGTCGCCAAGACGGTGACCGACTGCTTCAAGTTCCGCAACAAGATCGGCCTCGACGTGGCGCTGGAAGCGCTCAAAGAATCCTGGCACAGCCGCAAGGTCACCATGGCCGAGCTGAACCGCTTCGCCAAGATCAACCGGGTGGAACGTGTCATGCAGCCCTACCTTGAGGCGATGGCAGCATGAGCGGCAAACTATCTGCTTCCATCCTCGCGCGGCTGCTGACGCTGGCCAAGCAGCGGGGCGACGACTACAGCCTGCTGCTTAACCGCTTTGCGCTGGAGCGCCTGCTGCTGCGCATCAGCACTTCACCGCATGCCAACCGCTTCCTGCTCAAAGGCGCCCTGCTCTTCACACTTTGGTATGACGAACCGCACCGTCCGACGCGGGACGTCGATCTGCTGGGCTTTGGCCCCGACGACGAAGCGAATCTGATTGCCACCTTCCGCGACATCGCGACCATGGACTTGGATGACGGCATCGCGTTCGACCCTGAGTCAGTCAAAGCCGACGCCATCCGCGAAGACAGCACCTACGGCGGCACCCGGATCACGCTGGTGGCACGCATAGGGTCCGCACGCTGCGCCTTGCAGATCGATGTGGGCTTTGGTGATGCGGTGACGCCAGAGCCGCAGACCGTTGCTTATCCCACCTTGCTAAGAGATTTCCAGGCCCCAACGTTGCGGGTCTATCCGGTCTACACCGTGATTGCCGAAAAATACCAGGCTATGGTGATGCTGGGCCAAGCCAACAGCCGCATGAAAGACTTCTACGATCTGGCAGTGATCGCACAGCGCACCCAACTGGACGGTGCCACCCTGGCCGCAGCGATTGCCGCCACCTTTGCCAGACGGAAGACTCCGCTGCCACACGAGCGCCCGCTTGCGCTCACCAGCCAGTTTAGTGAAGACTCTGCCAAGCTACGCCAATGGCAGGCCTTCCTGAACAAGAACCGCATCGCCGCTGCCAGTTTGAGCGACACGGTTGCACTGCTAGACCTGCTGCTGTGGCCACCTACCCAAGTTGCCGCCACCAACAGCCCGGCGACAGCAATGTGGCACCCGGAATCGGGATGGCGAAGGAATGCCTAAAACAGAGAATATACATTCAAATATGGCACCAACCCCTGTCAAATAAGATAAGTATGCTATCTTTTGTATAGCATTCTTTGATAATGAATTGGTAGGCTGTTAGTGACTTGAACACTCGACCAAAGGATTGTGGGTCGAAATGATCCATTTTTCACGAGTGTCATCACAAGTCACTCTTGCCCCGTTTTCTCTTCTGAATCAACAGTGCAAGCGTCACCGGATTTGACAATGGACTGGTCGACCTGTTAGCACCCGGGCTGCCTTTCGGAGCTGAAGTTTTCATGCCCCAAGGTTGGAGCAGTACGCTTTTCAGGGAAACGTCTTAAACGACACCGTACATTTGCAAATGTGTCGTCCGCAGCACATTATTTTTATAACGCAATCAAGGAGAACCCATCAATGAAACCAAACCTATCAACCATGCTGAGTGTTGTCGCACTTACGGTTTGCTGTACTTCTTTTGCCCAATCCAGCAACCCCTATGCTGATGGCAATGCCGCCGCGCCTGACGAATGGTTGTTGGTCAAAAAAGGCAATCCGTGGTGGTATGAAACCAAGCCAAGTCCCACGCCAGTTCAACTTCAAAAGCGCACGCCCACGGCAGCGGAGCAAGTCATCATTGATCGAGCACGCGCATTGGTGGCAAATCGACCCGCCAAAGCGTTTGTTTTGATGGACGGTGACACGGTGCTGTACTCGGAGACAAAAGTGCCTGCAGACGCTGATTCCGTATTCTTTGGCTTCTCCATGGGCAAGACGGTCACAGCTATGGCCGTTGGTCAGGCCATATGCGCGGGAAAGCTCAAGCTGGAAACCAAGGCCAGTGACATCATGCCGGAACTCAATGGCAAGGCATTGGGCAACGCCACCGTGCGCGATCTGCTGCGCATGGCATCCGGTGCGGCTGATCCCAACCCAGACAGTTCAGTCTGGACACCTGAGCAGTTCAAAGAGTGGGGACGTGGCAATCTGAATCTGGTTAACTTGGTGACGGAGGATCGTATTGCCAAAGCCGCCAAGGGCGTGTTCTCAGATTACAAACCGGGTGAAGTGTCCACATATAAGAGTACAGACCCCTACGTGCTGGGCATCATGGTCAGCCGCGCCACGGATACGGTGTGGAGCCAGTGGATTCAGGAACAAATTTTGAACCCAATGGGTGCGGCCAAACCGGGTCTGTACGTTCAAGACCGTCAACAAAACGGACTTGCCGACAGCGGTTTACGGATGCGTTTAGAGGACTGGATGCGGTTCGCCTTGTGGGTTAAGCGCAGTTCAAAAGAGCAGGGTTGTTTTGGTGACTACGTGCGTGCAGCCACCAGCACTCAGATTTCCAACGGAAGTAACCCCAGTACCCGCAAGATGGGCAAGCTGTTTGGTGGCTATGGCTACTTCACTTGGACAGAGAACAGCATCGTACCCAATACGGCATGGGCTTCTGGCTGGGGTGGTCAGCGCATCGGCTGGAATACCGACCCGAACAACCATCGGATGGTCATCACTTTCTCCAACGTGGAAAGCTGGATGCCGGACGTTTACGAGCTTGCCAAAGACTGGAGCAAGCTTTCGCGATAGGCTTTGTGACAAACAGACAAAGAAAAATGCCACCGTGAAGGTGGCATTTTTCCAGTTTTGGTAGGCCGTGACAGACTTGAACTGTCGACCAAAGGATTATGCGTACCACTTCGACTTTCGCCGCCCGTTTCCGGTTTGTGGTCTGGACTCTATCTTGCCTTTCGGCCTTCCCGTCGAGTCTCTACACGTTCTCCTTTCGGAGCTTCGCTCGGTATTGGCATGGCGCTTTTGACACCTAAGCTTTCACCGAATTTGAGAAGTTCTACATCCAGGCAGAGTTAACTTACCCAGTGCAACCCATTTTGAAAAAACCATGCGCTTGCGCGTTTAGGCTTCTTCACGTTAAGTCCTCTGCTCTAACCAACTGAGCTAACGGCCCAAAACTTTTACCAGCACTGAGCATCGGAAATCACTGCAATCCTTGCCGATCACCCACTGCTGGTTGCAATACGGTTGCAATGTCCACCTCAGTGGAGTTTTTGCAACTGCAACAAATTCAAAGGAGTCATCTGCTCTAACCAACTGAGCTAGCGCCCCAACCGAACCGGTGATTGTACCGGGCGCGCAGGGGCTATTTATTGTGGCTCAGTGCGTTACTCACCAGCTTGGAGGTGATGTCCACAATCTGGATCATGCGGTCGTAGGCCATGCGGGTCGGGCCGATGACACCCAGGGTGCCGACCACCTTGCCGTCCACCTCGTAAGGGCTGCTGACGATGGACAGGTCCTCAAACGGCACCACCTGGCTCTCGCCCCCGATAAAGATGCGCACACCTTCGGCCTGCCCGGCAATGTCCATCAGACGCATGAGCTGCGCCTTTTGCTCGAACAGTTCGAACGCGCGGCGCAGGTGGCCCATGTCGCTGGAAAAATCAGACACCGACAGCAGGTTGCGTTCGCCCGAAATCACCACTTCGTCCTGCGTCTCGGTAATGGCCTCGGAGCTGACGTTGACCGCGGCCTGCATCAGCGCAGCAATCTCGCCGCGCAACGATTCCACTTCGTTTTGCAGCCGCTCACGCACCTGCTCGATCTCCAGCCCCACGTAGTTGCTGTTGAGGAAGTTGGCGGCTTCAATCAATTGGGCCTGGGTGTAGTCCACCTCGGTGAAGATGACGCGGTTTTGCACATCGCCGTCTGGCGACACGATGATGACCAGCAGGCGCTTCTCGGACAGGCGCAGAAACTCGATGTGCCTGAACGACGACGTGCGGCGCGGCGCAATGACCACGCCCACAAACTGCGACAGGTTGGACAGCAGGTTGGCCGCGTTGGAAATGACCTTCTGCGGCTGGTCAGGCGCCAGGCTGGCCGCGGAATACTGCCCAGGCTGCACCGTGAGCATGGTGTCCACAAACATGCGGTAGCCGCGCGCCGTGGGGATGCGCCCGGCCGAGGTGTGGGGGCTGACGATCAGGCCCAGTTCTTCCAGGTCGGCCATCACGTTGCGGATGGTCGCGGGCGACAGCTCCAGACCCGACGCCCTGGACAGCGTGCGGCTGCCGATGGGCTGCCCTTCGGCGATGTAGCGATCTACCAGGGCTTTCAACAACAACTTGGAACGATCATCGAGCATCCACGCATTCTAGTGAGCTAATTTAGTGTTGTAATTTGCGCATGAAATCCAATTTCCGGCACGTGGCCCTCATCGGCAAATACCATGCAACGAGCTCGGGTGTTGCCGGTGCTTCCACGCGCAAGTACCTCGACGAGATTGCGCATTTCCTGATGGACCAGGGCTGCGAGGTGGTGCTGGAAGTGGACACCGCCACCAACATCGGCCTGACCGACTACACGACCATGGATGTAGCCGGCATCGGCGCCCACTGCGACCTGTGTCTGGTGGTGGGGGGCGACGGCACCATGCTGGGCATAGGACGGCAGCTTGCCAAGTACAAGGTGCCGCTGATCGGCATCAACGCTGGGCGCCTGGGCTTTATCACCGACATTCCGTTTGACCAGTACAAGACCACGCTGGGTCCCATGCTTGCAGGCCAGTACGAGGTGGACGACCGCAGTCTGATGCAGGCCCATGTGATGCGCGACGGGCACTGCGTTTTCTCGGCACAGGCCATGAACGATGTGGTGGTGAACCGCGGCGCCACGTCGGGCATGGTGGAGTTGCGTGTGGAAGTGGATGGGCACTTTGTGGCCAATCAGCGCGCCGACGGTCTGATTATTTCCAGCCCCACGGGGTCGACGGCCTATTCGCTGTCGGCGGGTGGGCCGCTGCTGCACCCGTCCATTCCGGGCTGGGTGATGGTGCCCATCGCCCCGCATACATTGTCAAATCGGCCGATTGTCCTCGCCAATGCTGCGGAGATAGCTATCGAAATAGTAGCAGGCCGAGATGCCAGCGCCAACTTTGATATGCAGTCCCTGGCCTCGCTGATGCACGGCGACCGCATTGTGGTGACGCGCTCGCAGCACCAGGTGCGGTTTCTGCACCCCAAGGGTTGGTCGTATTTCGACACGCTGCGGGAAAAGATGCACTGGAATGAAGGAGTGGCCTAACCGTGGCGTTGAAGCGAATCGTTTTACGCGACTTTGTCATCGTCAGCGAACTGGAGCTGGACCTGCAGTCGGGCTTTACCGTGCTGACCGGTGAAACCGGCGCGGGCAAATCCATCCTGATCGATGCGCTGCAACTGGTGACCGGTGCGCGTGCGGACACCGGTGTGATCCGTGAAGGCGCCGCCCGCACCGAAGTGAGTGCCGAGTTTGACTCAGCGCCGGCCCTGCGCCCCCTGCTCGACGACGCCGGGTTTGAGGCGGGCGACACGCTGCTGCTGCGTCGCACCGTCGATACCCAGGGCAAGAGCCGCGCGTGGGTCAATGGCAGCCCGGCCACGGCCCAGCAACTGCGCACCATTGGCGAGCAACTGCTCGACATCCATGGCCAGCATGCCTGGCAAAGCCTGACGCGACCAGACGCGGTGCGCGGCCTGCTCGATGCTTACGCCCAGGTGGACACCCGCACCCTCACCGCCCTGTGGAGCCAATGGCGTGTGGCCCAGACGGCGCTAGCCACCGCCATGCAGGCGCAGGACTCACTGCAACGCGAGCGCGAACGCCTGGCCTGGCAGATTGGCGAACTCGACAAGCTCGCGCCCCAGGACGACGAATGGGAAGAACTCAACACCAGCCACAGCCGCCTGGCCCATGGCCAGGCACTGCTGGACGCCGCGCTGGCTGCGGTGGCCTTGCTCGAAGAAGACGAGGCCAACGCCCTGCGTCCGCTCAATGCTGCACTGGCACAGTTGCAAGCACAAACACATCTGGAACCCGACTTCCAGAACACGGCGGAGGTTCTGGGCTCGGCAGTTGCACAGATTGAAGACGCGGTGCACACGCTGCGCACCTACGCACGGCGCACCGAGCTGGACCCGGAGCGCCTGGCCGAACTGGACGAGCGCATGATGCTGTGGATGGGCTTGGCACGCCGCTACCGCCGCCCGCCGGAAGAACTGCCGGCGCTGCTGGCATCCTGGAAAACCGAGCTGGCCCAACTGGATGCAGCAGCCGACCTGGAAGGCCTGCAATCCCAGGAGAAAAAGGCGCAAGCCGCTTACATGGCCGAGGCCAAAACCCTCACCAAGGCGCGCACCAAGGCCGCCCCCCTGCTGGCGCAAGCCATCACCCAGGCCATGCAAGGCCTGGGCATGCAGGGCGGCAAGTTCCAGGTGACGTTGGAACCCAGCGCCCAGCCGCAGCAAAGCGGTCTGGAAGACGTGGCATTTCTGGTGGCCGGGCACGCGGGCAGTACCCCGCGGCCGGTAGGCAAGGTGGCGTCGGGTGGGGAGCTGTCCCGCATGGCGCTGGCGATTGCGGTCACCACCAGCCAGCTGGGTACCGCGCAGACGCTGATATTTGACGAAGTGGATTCGGGTGTGGGCGGCGCAGTGGCCGAAACCGTGGGCCGCCTGATGAAGCAGTTGGGCACCGACCGCCAGGTGCTGGCCGTGACCCACCTGCCGCAGGTGGCGGCCTGCGCAGACCACCATCTGGTGGTGGCCAAGCAGCTGCAGGGCCATGCCACACTCAGCACGGTAGGCGCAGTGCAGGGCGAAGGACGCGTGGCCGAAATCGCGCGCATGCTGGGCGGCGAAAAGCTCTCCAGCACCACCCTGGCCCACGCCAAGGAAATGTTGCAGGCAGGTACGTAATGGAAATTGTGCTGATCACCGGTATGTCGGGTTCCGGAAAATCCGTGGCGCTCAATGCGCTGGAGGATGCCGGCTTTTATTGCGTGGACAACCTGCCGCCCGAGTTGTTGCTGCCTTTTGTGGAGCTGGAAAAGAAACACCAGGCAACACGGCTGGCCATTGCGATGGATGTGCGCAGCGCGACCTCCCTGCCCCTGGTGCCCCAACAGCTGGACACCCTGCGCGAGCTGGGCATCATCGTCAAGCCGCTGTTTCTGGATGCCACCACCGATACGCTGGTGCGCCGGTATTCGGAAACCCGGCGCAAGCATCCGCTGTCCCAAGGTGAATCGGGCCATGCAGAGCGCGACGAAAACCGTGCGCTGGTAGATGCCATCGAGCTGGAGCGCGAACTACTGGCCGCCCTGCGGGAGCAGGCCCATGTGATTGACTCCAGCATCATCCGCCCGTCGCAGTTGCAGGGCTATGTCAAAACCCTGGTGTCCTCACCCGGCGGGCAATTGACGCTGGTGTTTGAGTCTTTCGCCTTCAAGCGC
>CAUJJV010000197.1 GCA_963205375.1 Pseudomonadota bacterium | reverse complement strand
TCGTTGGCCAGTGCCGCACCCGACATCAGGCCCAGGGCGCACAGGACGGCGGCAACCAGCGGACGGCGCAAAGGTGTCAGTTTCAAAGTAGCTGTGTTCATGGAAAAAGTCGCCCCGCAGTGGCCTGCAAATACATGGGACGCCCGGCAAACCCGGACGTGGTTAAACATAGTATCGGCCGCGAGGGCGGGTAACTTAAACGGCGCAGGGTATCCGGGACACGCACTGCGGGACACGCGCTATAGTGAGACTGCTGTCTATATTCCTGTTTATTTGACCGATCGCACTCCCGTGAGCATCCAGACCGACGACTTCTCTCCGGCTCCCGCGCTGCGCATGGTGTCCGCAGCCCCTGTTTCGCCCGGCGAAGAGGCGATTGAACGGGCCCTGCGCCCCAAGCTGCTCGATGAATATGTTGGCCAGACCAAGGTGCGCGAGCAGCTGGAAATCTTTATCGGCGCGGCCAAAAAGCGCTCCGAGGCACTGGACCATGTGCTGCTGTTTGGCCCGCCTGGGCTGGGCAAGACCACGCTCTCCCACATCATTGCCCATGAACTCGGCGTGAACCTGCGCCAGACAAGCGGGCCGGTGCTGGAAAAGCCCAAAGACCTGGCCGCCCTGCTGACGAATCTGGAAAAGAACGACGTTCTCTTCATCGACGAAATCCACCGCCTCAGCCCGGTGGTGGAAGAAATCCTGTACCCCGCGCTGGAGGACTACAAAATCGACATCATGATCGGCGAAGGCCCGGCCGCGCGCTCCATCAAGCTCGACCTGCAGCCCTTCACCCTGGTGGGCGCCACCACGCGTGCCGGCATGTTGACCAACCCGTTGCGCGACCGCTTTGGCATCGTGGCGCGGCTGGAGTTTTATACCTCCGAGGAGTTGGGCCGCATCGTCAAGCGCAGTGCAGGTCTGCTCAATGTGCCGATGGATGCAGAGGGCGGCTTCGAGATCGCCCGCCGTTCGCGCGGCACCCCGCGCATTGCCAACCGCCTGTTGCGCCGGGTGCGCGACTATGCCGAGGTCAAGGGCGTGGGCACCATCACCCTGGACATGGCCAACCGCGCGCTGGCCATGCTGGATGTGGACCCGCAGGGCTTTGACCTGATGGACCGTAAGCTGCTTGAAGCCGTGATCCACCGCTTTGACGGTGGCCCGGTCGGGCTGGACAACATCGCGGCCAGCATTGGCGAAGAGCGCGAAACCATCGAAGACGTGATCGAGCCCTACCTGATCCAGCAGGGTTACCTGCAACGCACCCCGCGCGGGCGCATTGCCACACTGGCGGCCTACCGGCATCTGGGGGTGACACCCAAGAGCACGGGTGAAGGCCTGTTTGCCGATTGAACACACCATGAAAACTGAGATGCTTCGGACATTGTCGGTACTGGCGGTTGCTGCCAGCCTGCTGGCGTCTGCCCGCGCAGCCGACCTCACGGCCTATACCGTGGACTGGGCGCCTTACAACTATTCGGAGCAGGGTGCCATCAAGGGTTTTTCGACGGACATGTTGCGGGCCATGTGCCAGAGCGCAAAGATCGATTGCGACATCCGCATGGTTCCCTGGGCGCGTGCCTACAAAACGGTCCAGACCACGCCCAACACACTGGTGTTCACGACCGCACGCAAGCCGTCGCGCGAGAACGAATTTTTGTGGGTGGGGCCCATCGTGCCGCGCTCCACCTGGGTGTATGGCAAGACAGGGCAGGAAAAGTCGGTCCGCATCCTGCAAGATCTGGCGCAGTTGCGCATTGGCGTGGTGCGTGGAGAGGCCGCGCAGCAGGACCTGCTGGATGCCGGGGTGCCAGCGTCGTCCCTGGTGGAAGAGGCGACCAAAGCCGAGGTCGTGCGTTTGCTGGTGGGTGCCCGGGTGGATGCCATGGTCGAGACCGAGCTGGGCATGGCATGGCATCTGCGCAGTGCCTCCATTCCAGCCACTACGGTGACCAAGCTGGTGAAACTCAGCGATGGCGGTGCCTACTACTACGCCCTGAATCTCCAGACCGATCCGGCCCTGGTCAAAAAACTGCAGGACGCACTGGACAAGCTGCGGCGCACCGGCAAATTGCAGCCCATCATCGCGAAATACACGGCTGCAAAATAACGGTGCGGATGGCCCTCAGGCCTTGCGGCTGTGGTGCACGATCAGCATCTGCGCGCAGTAGTAGGTCACCAGAATCCACAGCGACGACAGCGCCACCGGCGTGACAAACTTGTTGATCGCAATCAGTGAGTCGCTCACCATGAATACACAGGCGCCCACCGCCACCCAGCGTGAGGCGCTGTCGCCCAGCGTGACGGCGCGGCCGATGGCCTGTGCCGTCATCAGCGAGATGACGGTCACGTAGGCTGCCACGGCAATCTTGAGCACTGTGTCGTTGCCCAGTCCACCCCAAACGATGGCGTACATGGCTGCCCCAACGCCCAGCACCAGCAACAGGGCACGCTTGCTGGGAAACCAGGCCTGCCCCTGGCAGAACAGGGCGATATAGAACAGGTGGGCCACCAGAAACGAACCGAGGCCCAGAATGAAGGTGGGTAACCCCCACAGCGGCTGGTCGCCCGGCAGCATGAGGAACACGTCGCCACCCAGCGAAAACACCAGCGCAGCCAACAATAAGGCATCAAATCGCCCTATAGCCCCCGTAGATATTGCGCGACTAGCTACAAAAATAATAGCAATTGCCATGGTGGCGGGCTTGAACACCAGGTGCAGGTCCACCATACCCAGCGCACTTAGCGTGGCCAGGGCGGCGCTTTCCAGCACCAGAACTTCGAGCAGGGCCAGCCGACCCTGCATGAACAGGCCCAGCGCCCACATGGAGGCGCTGATGGCCGCAATCCAGAGTGCTGCGGTTCCCAGCGACATGGTGTCGGCGTTCCACAGGAAGACCGATACGGCCGCCAGTGCCAGGATGAACTGCAGCGCGGCAAACCACTGCTGCCCGGCGGTCAGCGGCGGGTTGTAGGTGGTGACGTCTTCGAGTCTGAACGCGGGTTTGGGGTGGGCCCGCTTCAGGTCCTCGGGCTGCCAGCCGGGCGGTTTGAACCAGATGCGGACCTTGTCGCCCCAGTTGCGCGTGGCCCAGGAATCTTTGGCCAGCGCCCAGTACACCTCCAGGTTGGCCCACATCGGGTCCCAGCTGTTGAGTGCGCCGCGGGTGCCATAGACGCAGGGCTCGTGGTCCATCTCTTCCTGGAAGCTGCCGAACATGCGGTCCCAGATGACCAGCAGGCCGCCGTAGTTTTTGTCGATATACGGGTCGTTCACCGCGTGGTGCACGCGGTGGTTGCTGGGGGAGCAGAACACCCGGTCAAACCAGCCGAGCTTGCCCACCTGCTCGGTATGCACCCAGAACTGGTAGAGCAGGTCGATCAGCGCCACGATGCCAAACACCAGCGGTGGCACGCCGGCAATCGCCATGGGGATATAGAAAATCCAGCCAAACAGGGCGCCGCTGCTGGTCTGGCGCAGCGCGGTGGACAGGTTGTAGTGTTGGCTCTGGTGGTGCACCACGTGGGCAGCCCAAAACAGGGCAATGACGTGGCCCGCGCGGTGGACCCAGTAGTAGCAGAAGTCGTAAAAAATCAGCGCCAGGATGATGCCGTACCAGGTGGTCCAGAACGCCAGGTCCGGGTAGATGGCCACGGCACCGAACACGAGGGTGTAAATGCCGATGCTCAGGACCTTGCTGAGTACACCGAAGAGCTGGCTGATGATGCCCAGGCTGATGCTGTTGATGGCGTCATTGAGGCGGTAGGGTTGCTGGCCCGCAGTGCGGCTGGCGCGCGTGCGGCTCCAGGCAAATTCCAGTGCAATCAGCAGCAGAAAAACGGGGGTGGCGAGAACGATGACTTGGTAGGGGCTCATGCCCTGATTTTCGCCGAGCAAGCGCTTTGTGAAACGCGGGTGAACCCTAGGGACCCCTAGGTGCTGGATTCGTCCAGCGTTTCGTCTTCCAGGTGCCGGGTGTCGGCCCAACCCACCAAAGTGAGTGCGTCGGGCGTCCACAGCAGGCGGTTGATGGCGGCGTTGCCCAGCTCCCAGGTGCGCGGGGCACCAATGTCCTGGCTGGTGGCCAGGCGGTAGAGCATGTCCATCACACCGCCGTGGGCGACCAGCACAATCTGCTGCCCCAGGTGCTGCGCCGCCAGTGTGGCCACCGCGCCGGCGATGCGCTCGCGCAGTTGCACCAGGGTTTCGCCGCCGGGGGGCGCAAAGTGCGGGTCGCGCTGGCGCCAGCGGCGGGATTCTTCGGGCCATTGGGTTTCAATGTCGGCCCAGGTCTGGCCTTCAAAGGTGCCAAAGCCGCGCTCGCGCAGGCCGGTATGCAACTGCACTTCCCTTGCCGTGGGCTCGCTGGCGTGCTGCGCAATGGCTCGGGCCGTGGCATGGGCGCGCGACAGGTCACTGGAGTACACGCGGTGGATGGGCTCATCGGCCAGCGCCTGCGCCACACGCTGGGCTTGCCAGCGCCCTTTGTCGTTGAGGTCGATGTCGAGCTGGCCCTGGATGCGGGTGTCCACGTTCCAGGCGGTTTCACCGTGGCGCACGGCGATGATGCGGGTGGCGCCCATCAGCGGTTGCCTCCCGTGGGGGCGGGCAGTTCCACCACCACGCGGCGGCGCATCGGCTGCGGGTAGTCCTGCAGGGCTGCCTCCAGCATGGCGGGCAGCAGGTTCAGTGTGTCCGACCAGGGGCCGTCAAACACGGCCGTGGTCTCGTAAGCGGCCTGGCCGTTGGCCGAGTCGCGCAGCACCATCTTGACGCTGTGGCGAAACCACGGTGTGTCCAGGTCCGGGAACAGCGGCCATTCTTCGTAGAGCCGGCCATCGGCACCGACGACCAGCCGGGTGCGCGGGCGGTAGTAGGGGTTGCGCATGGTTTCAGCCCCCACTTGCACCTGCACCAGGTAGCGCGGCGCGGCATCGTGGCGCATCAGGTTCACACGCTCCAGCGCCGTCTGGGCGATGGCCTCGATCCGGTCTTGCACCTCGCCAGAGTTCTGCTGCGAGGGAAGCCGGTCAAACCGGAAGCTGGCGCCGCGCACCGCGGGTGCGGTGCCGGCAAAGCTGTTGACGTCGCTGTCGATCATGCGCGGCATCGCGCAGCCGGCCAGCAGCAGGGGCAACAGGCAGGCAGACATGAGCCAGAGTGCAGCGCGTCGCATGGCTTACACCTGGATCACTTGCAGACCCGGCAGGCTGGGCACTGCGGTGGGGAACTCTTCCTCGTCAAACGCCTTGTCTCCGTTCTCATCGGGGATGCCGGTGGTCTTGAGGTTCTTGAAGTCGTGCAGTTTGCTGTCCATCAGGTGGCTGGGCACCACGTTCTGCAGCGCAGTGAACATGGTCTCAGCGCGGCCCGGGTACTGCTTTTCCCATTCGCGCAGCATCGTGCCGGCCTGCACGCGCTGCAGGTTCTCCTGGCTGCCGCACAGGCTGCAGGGAATGATGGGGAACTGGCGGTGTTCGGCCCAGCGGATCAGGTCTTTCTCGGCCACATAGGCCATGGGCCGGATCACGATGAACTCGCCGTTGTCGCTGGTCAGCTTGGGCGGCATGCCCTTGAGCTTGCCGCCAAAGAACATGTTCAGAAAGAAGGTTTGCAGCATGTCGTCGCGGTGGTGGCCCAGGGCGAGCTTGTTGCATTTGAGCTCCCGCGCCACCTTGTACAGAATGCCCCGGCGCAGGCGGCTGCACAGGCTGCACATGGTCTTGCCTTCGGGGATGTTGCGCTTGACGATGGAGTAGGTGTCCTGCGTCTCGATGTGGAACGGAACGCCGGTCGTAGCCAGGTACTCGGGCAGGATGTGCTCCGGAAAACCGGGCTGCTTCTGGTCGAGGTTGACGGCGACCAGTTCGAAGTTGATGGGCGCGCGCTGCTTCATCTTGATCAGGATGTCGAGCATGCCGTAGCTGTCCTTGCCGCCCGACATGCAGACCATGATGCGGTCGCCCTCTTCGATCATGTTGTAGTCAACGATGGCCTGGCCCACCTGGCGGCACAGGCGCTTCTCTAACTTGTGCGTTTCGCGCTCGATCTTGACCTCTTTGGCTTGGCTTACGGGTTCGTTTTCTGTCCAGACGGCACTCATGGTTTCACCACTTTCCTGTTTCTACGCGAATGGCGACTTCACAGTCGTCAAATATTTCCAGCTTGGCAATTTTCACCCGGACACCCTGCACGCCGGGCAGTTGCAGCAGGCGGTTGGCGAGCTTGCCAATCAGGCTCTCCAGCAGGTTGACGTGCTCGGCCGTGCATTCGTTGATGATGATCTGGCGCACCTTGCGGTAGTCCAGCACATGGTTGATGTCATCGTCGTGCGGCAGCAGGGGCTGCGGGCCCAG
>CAUJJV010000196.1 GCA_963205375.1 Pseudomonadota bacterium | reverse complement strand
CTCGATATCGGTCCCCAGACTGCAAAAGCACTGGCCGACCAGCTCAAGCAGGCAGGCACCATTGTGTGGAACGGCCCTGTAGGGGTGTTCGAATTCGCTGCCTTCGAGAATGGAACCAAGGTGATCGCTCAGGCGATCGCTGAATCCAGCGCATTCAGCATCGCTGGAGGCGGAGATACCTTGGCAGCCATTGCCAAGTACGGCATTGAAAAGCAGGTGGGCTATATCTCCACTGGTGGCGGCGCTTTTCTGGAAGTGCTGGAGGGCAAGACACTGCCGGCATTTGAAGTGCTTTCGCGTCGGGCAAGCGCTTAGGTTTCAGGGGTAACTACCTCCTATCAATTTGGATTGGAGGGTGGGACTGGTCTGAAATCCGCGCTAATATGCAAGGAAATCTCTGACCAGAATAATGCCACCAACAAGCAACCACAGGCAGGACGACCACGCTGCACAGGCGCTGATAACTTTGTGCGCCGGCGTCCTTCCAATATGGGCGCGCCATCTGGCGACATCACGGGCACAGTCTGAGTCGGCCGTCACGGAAATGCTGCAGGCGTTTTCGGATATCGGTCCGCATATTCACAAGGCAGAGCGGCAGTCCCAACAGATCACTGAGGCACTGAGCCAGCACAGCGATGGGGTTACGGGGCTGGCTCAGGCTTGCGATCAAGCCCTGAAACCTCTTTTAAAAGACGGACAGTTGTCCGGGGCCGCGACCAACGCCATCCACGATGTGCTTGCGATGGTGCACAAGGCGGTCACCGCGCTGGAGAACATCGCCAAGCCTTTTCACCATGAAACCCAGATGGTTGCAGAGCAGGTCGAGCGCATGTACATCGGGTTTCAATACCAGGACCGGATCAGTCAGATGATGGCCCTGTTGGAGGGGGACATCGCACGGCTCCAGGATGCCGTCGCCGGCAAGGATGCCGGTATCCCGGATCTGGAGACCTGGCTTGCCCGGCTGGAATCACAGTACGCTATGGCAGAGCAGCGACAGGACCACGGTGGTGGCATCACACCAGCGGGTGACAACAACGAAACGACGTTCTTTTGAAGAGGTTGAAATGGCAAAGACTATTTTGGTGATTGATGACTCGGCTAGTTTGCGGCAAGTGGTCAAGATGGCGCTCACGGGTGCTGGCTACAACGTCATCGAGGCGGGAGATGGGCAGGCTGCGCTGGCTTTGCTGGATGGGCGTCAGGTCAATATGGCGATCTGTGACGTGAATATGCCCATCATGAACGGAATTGAATTCGTCCGGGCTGCAAAGGCGCTCGCTGCCTATAAATTCATGCCCATTCTCATGCTCACTACCGAGAGCCAGGAGGAAAAGAAGGAGCAAGGCAAGGCAGCTGGTGCCAAGGCCTGGATGGTCAAACCTTTCTCGCCAACCCAATTGGTGAACGCAGTATCCAAGCTCTGCGTGTAGCCTTTGCCCGCGCATAACGTTTTCAGCGTGGGTTTTCAATTGCTGCCTGGGAGATTTCATGAGTGAACCATTTGAGTTGCCGACGGAACTGAATATCTACAGCGCTCTGGAGACGCGCGACGCGTTGCTGGCATGGGTTACCGAACAGATGAGCAAGAGCCAGGATGGTCTGGAGGTTTCCGCCAGAAATGTGGAAGAAGTCGATGGCTCGGGTTTGCAGTTGTTGGCGGCGCTCGCCAACATGGAGCATGCTTGGCGTCTGGTCGACCCCAGCGATGCATTTACTGAGGCGTGTCGCACCATGGGTGTTGCCCAGTGGCTTGAAAATCGCCCCCTTAAAAATGCGTCTGGAGCCTAGCCATGAGCAATGACGCCGATCTTGACTTTATTGCGCAGGCTATGCCTGCATTCATCAGCGAGGCAGCAGAGCAGATTGAGGCCATCGAGACGCTGTTGCTGGAGCTGGAAGATCAACCCGACAACAGGGAATTGCTGGACTCGCTGTTTCGTTGTGCCCACACGGTCAAAGGGTCGGCGGGTATCTTCGGGCTTAACCGGGTGGTTGAATTTACCCACCACGTTGAAACACTGCTCGACAAGATGCGTGATGGCGGTATCGCCCTGAATCCGGACATCAGTACTCTGTTGCTGCAATGCAATGACCAGATCAAGTTCCTGGTTGACACGGCGGCAGACGAAAGTGCAGATACAGCGGAACAGAAGGATGCACGGGCAGACTTGGTGATTCGTCTGCGCGCGTTGACCGAGGACGCTGCAGCTCCGCTTTCGGAGCCCGCGTCGGTGCCAGCCAGCAGTGCTGATCAAGGTGGAGGCCTGCGCGTCTGGACTATTTCGGCACGCTTTGGTCCGGAGACTTTCCGTAATGGCATGGACCCACTTTCCATCGCCCGCTATTTGGGGACGGTGGGTACCGTGAAAACGATTCGCTGCGGCACCGACACCGTGCCGCCCTTGGTGAATCTGAATCCGGAAAGCTGCTACCTGAGCTTTTTCATGGAGTTGGAGACCACAGCCAATCGCGAAGACATTGAGGGGGCTTTCAGTTTCGTGATTGACGACTGTGAACTCGATGTTGTCGCGCCCGAAACACCGGACCAGATGCTGGCGCGCGCCATTGAGGAGATGCCGGAGACGCCGCGCCTGGGCGATATGCTGGTTTCTGTGGGTGCGGTGACCCAGGACAAGTTGCAACAGGTGCTCAGCACACAGCAACATACGCCGGGCATGCCGGCGGTGGCGAAAACCAAAATTGGTGATTTGCTGGAATCCCAGGCGGGTGTGGCACCTGAAGTGGTGGCTGCGGCTTTGGGCAAGCAGCAAAAGATTCGGGAAGCGGCTCCGTCGGAAGAGCGTTACATCCGGGTTCAGGCGGACCGGCTCGATGCCGTGATCAACCTGCTAGGCGAATTGGTGATAGCGGGCGCCGGGGCAACGTTGCTGGCCCGTGAGACGCGCCAGGTGGCCCTGATTGAAGCCAATTTGCACATGAACAGCCTGATTGAGGAAATCCGCAACGGGACACTCGGGCTGCGCATGGTGCCTGTTGGGGAAACGTTTAGCCGGTTTCGCCGTGTGGTGCGCGACACGGCAGCCAGCCTGGGCAAGGAAGTCAATTTTGAAATCGTGGGTGGCGATGCCGAGCTCGACAAGTCCATGGTGGAAAAGATTGCGGATCCGCTGATGCACCTGGTTCGTAACTCACTGGACCATGGACTTGAGCCGCCACAGGAGCGCATGGCCGCTGGCAAGCCGCCTGCAGGCACACTGGTGCTTAGCGCACGACATGAGACGGGTGCCATCCTGATCCGTATTGAGGACGATGGACGGGGTATCAATAAAGAACGTGTACTGCAGCGGGCCTGGAACCGGGGCTTGATTGAGCAGGGTGTGGTGCCCAGCGATGACGCGATCAACATGATGATCTTTGAGCCTGGTTTTTCTACTGCAGAGCAGGTGACCAATCTGTCGGGCCGCGGCGTGGGCATGGATGTTGTCCGGCGAAATATCGAGGCACTGCGCGGCAGCCTTAGACTCAACAGCAAGCCGGGCAAGGGACTTCAAGTCGATATCCGTTTGCCACTCACGCTGGCCATCATCGATGGCTTCCTGGTTGGTGTTGGAAAATCCAAATTTGTATTGCCCCTGGAATCGGTGGTGGAAGTCATTGAGTCCGGAGGCCAGCACATCAAGGTCGATGCCTCTGGCCGCCACTGTGTCGAGTTGCGCGGACAGGTACTGCCGGTCGTGCGTTTGCGGACGCTGTACAGCGTGGAATCCAGCTTGCCGGACAGGGTCAGTGTAGTGGTTGTGAATTCGCCACGTGGCAAATACGGGATCGAGGTGGAAGTGCTTCTGGGGCAGAACCAGACCGTGATCAAACCTCTGGGGCGTCTTTTCAAGACTCTGCGAGGAATTTCCGGGTCCAGCATTCTTGGCAGCGGCGAGGTGGCGTTGATTCTCGATGTCGTTTCGCTGGCAGAACTGGTAACAGGTTCGGAAACTGCATCGGTAGTGGGCTAACCACAAGACGGTGTTTCCTCCCCGGTTACGCCAAACCATATTTAGTAGAAAGAGGAGCATCGATATGTCTCAAACCAAGTCGTCCTGGATTTCGCGACTCTTTGGAAGCACTGCACTGGAACAGCGGATCGCTGAACTGGAAGCCGAACTCAAGGTCCGCACCGACATCATGAATGTCACCAGCATCGTCTCGGAGGCAGACAAGAAGGGCGACATTCTGACCGTCAATCAGAAGTTTCTGGATGTGTCGAAATATCCTAAGGATGAGTTGATTGGATTCGGACACAACACCACCCGGCACCCTGATATGCCCAAAGAGGTGTTCAAGCAGATGTGGGCGACCATTGGTCGTGGCGAAATTTTCCGTGGCGTGGTGAAGAATCGTGCCAAGGATGGCACGCCTTACTACGTGGATGCGGTCATTGCCCCGATTTTGGGAGACAACGGCAAGCCGATGAAGTACCTCGGCGTGCGTTATGACATCACCGAAGCGGAACTGGAGCGGCACAATGCTCGTGGCATTTTGAATGCCATCGACGCGTCTTATGCCTACATTGAGTTTGACCTTGGAGGCCATGTTCTTCAGGCCAACAAAAACCTGCTCCAGACCATGGGGTACCAGGCCCAGGAGGTGGTCGGCAAGCACCACCGCATGTTCTGTGATCCGACCTTGGCCAACTCATCGGCTTATCAGCAATTCTGGGCAGACCTCAATGCCGGTAAGGCACAGAACGCGGTATTCAAGCGTGTCAACAAGAGCGGGCAGGAAGTCTCACTGCAAGCTGTATACGCCCCCGTGACCGACGAAATGGGCCGCGTGGTGAAGATTGTCAAGATCGCTACAGACGTGACCGAGGAAGTGCACGCCAATGCCATGCTGCGTCAGGCAGTGGAGCAGGCGCAGGTGGTTACCTCCGCTGCCAGGGCGGGAGATCTCAGCCAGCGCATTCCCATGGACGGAAAGACTGGCCCCATCGCGGAACTGTGTGCTGGCGTCAACACCATGATGGAAACCACGGCGACCATTTTCGAAGATGTGGTCCGGGTGTTTGGCGGGCTGGCAGCAGGCGACCTGAATCAGCGCATCACACGTGAATACGCTGGCTCTTTCGGACAATTGAAGAACGATGCCAACGCGACCAGCGAAAAACTGACAGACATCATTGAAGATGTTGGGCGCATGTTCTCCAGCCTGGCCAATGGCGACCTGACGCAGCGCATGGATCGTGACGCTCTTGGGGTGTTTAACCAGGTGAAGCAGGATGCAAATTCCAGTTGCAGCAAACTGGCAGAAATTATCGAGGAAGTCCGCGCAGCGGCCGATGCATTGACGGGAGCGGCCAGCCAGGTCAGCGCGACAGCGCAATCGCTGAGCCAGGCGGCCAGCGAACAGGCGGCCAGCGTGGAGCAGACGACAGCATCGATCGACGTCATGTCGGCCAGC
>CAUJJV010000195.1 GCA_963205375.1 Pseudomonadota bacterium | reverse complement strand
TGCGCCCGTAAGGGGCGGATGTGGGTCGCAAGACCCGTCAAACTGCCCGATGGGGCAAGGGTTCAGGCTCGAAATCCACGCATCACCGATCTTCGTGCCGCTTACATTCGCCAGCGGCTACTTATTCAGCGTTGCCTTAAGCCCCCCATCAGAAAGCGTCTGGCAAAAGGCGAGTGCTATGCTCGCAACTGCACATCACAACCCCTTGCCAAAAAGCCAATGTACACAGGAAATCGCCTTGCCGCTGTGGATCTGGGATCCAACAGTTTTCGCCTCGAAATCGGGCAAGTGGACCATGGCGAATTCAGACGGGCAGAGTACCTGAAAGAGACCGTTCGCCAGGGTGCGGGTTTGGACGAAGATCGCAATTTGACCCCCCAGGCCATGCAGGCAGGCTGGGACTGCCTGGCGCGCTTTGGCGAACGTCTGGCCGGATTCAAGGCGTCCGAAGTGCGGGCTGTGGCCACACAAACGCTCAGGGAAGCGCGCAACCGTGACGAGTTTCTGTCACGGGCCAACCAGATTCTCGGTTTCCCCATCGACGTGATTTCAGGCCGGGAAGAAGCGCGCCTGATTTACCAGGGTGTCGCACACATGCTGCCTGCCGGCAATGAGCGCCGCCTGGTCATCGACATCGGCGGACGCTCCACCGAGCTGATTCTCGGGCAGGGACTGCAACCGAAGGTCATGGAGTCTTTCCGAGTAGGAAGCATTGCGTGGTCCAGGCGCTATTTTGCCGACAACACTTTCAGCAAAAAGTCGTTTGAAATGGCCGAAATCGCCGCTACTGCAGTGCTTGATGAGGCATTTGATGCCTACCATCCGAACCAATGGGACACGGCTTACGGTTCTGCGGGTACCGTCGGTGCGATTGGGGATGTGCTGGTCGCGGCCGGCTGGCCTGAAGGCACCATTACCCAGGAAGGACTGGACTGGTTGCTGGACCGTTTGGTTGCAGCACGCAATGTGGACAGCCTTCGCATGGGTGGCATGCGTGAAGACCGCAAAGCCATCATTGGCGGTGGTGTCAGCGTCATGCGTGCGATCTTCAAACTACTGGGTATCCAGAGTATGGAAAAGGCAGCAGGTGGCCTGCGCCACGGCCTGATCTGTGATCTGCTGGGAGATCACAATGGCACCGGTGACCTTCGCATCAAGAGCGTCGACCGGCTCGCCGCCAAGTTCAACGTGGACACGGTCCACGGCAAGCGTGTTGGGCGCGTTGCCACCCATCTATTTCAACAACTGAACCAGCAAGCCAGTGGCACCGATGACATCGAACCCGACCGACTGGTGCGCAAGCTCAATTGGGCCGCGCAATTGCACGAGATCGGCAGCCACATATCGCATAGCGATTACCACAAACACGGCGCCTACATTCTCGACAATGCCGATGCCATGGGGTTCTCCCTGTCCGAAATGCACCGGCTCAGCCTGCTGGTGCTGGGGCACCGCGGCAAACTGCGCAAACTGGAAGCGGTCCTGACTGACCCCGAACTCGCCATGCAACTCCTGGCACTTCGGCTGGCCGTCATCCTGTGCCATGCACGACGCGACCCCGATCTGGATGGCATGGCTCTGCAGCGAGTGGATTCAAACGGCAACGCAGTCCAGCTGCGCTGCCGCAAAGGCTGGTCTGCTGCATTTCCTCAGTCTGCGCATTTGCTGCGGGAAGAAAGTCTGGCCTGGCAGAAGACAGCCTGGCCTCTGGCGGTTGAAGGTCTGGGTTAAGCCAGCCGCTCGAACAGTCCGACGTCTGCGTGCTTGGCGTCGTGCTTGGCCAGAGCAGCCAGGTTGGCCACGTCCTCAGCCCTTGCGTATTTGCTCCCGTCAATAGCAATCGCGCCCACGGAGACGGTGGTGCATGGAAAGAAGCGCAGCACCCCTTGGCGGTCTTCGGCCTGAATGCCCCCTGCGTTGCGTGCGTCCACATCGAACATTTCCAACGCACGCGCATTGAAATCGTTCACCAGCCTTTCACATCGGCCACGCCAATCAGTGCTCTGAAACAGAAGGATGAAATCATCCCCACCCACGTGCCCAAGAAAGTCGCGCTGGGGGTCACACTGCTCCATGGCCACACGTGCCAGCAGACGGATCATTTCATCTCCACGCCAATAGCCATAGTAGTCATTGAAAGGCTTGAAATGGTTCAAATCAGCGTAACAGGCTGCAAAGTGCACCTGCTTTTTCAGCAGGCGTTCCATGTGCAGACTGATGGGAATATTACCTGGCAGGAATGTCAGTGGATTCGCGTGGCGCGCTGCTTCAATCCGTGTTTCCGTCACCGAGCGCACCAGCTGGTCACCCGTACCCAGTCCCACATACCGCCCGTTCTCCGTGACGATAAAGCCGTCGGTCAGATAGCGCTGATCCTGAGATGTCAGGATGCCAACGAGCTCGTCCACACTGTGATCCCGCTCGATCAGCCTGGGTTGCCAGTTGGCATGCACTGCGCAGGATTTCTTCCCCCACACTTCGCGGTAATACAGCTTGGAATACTCATTCATGAAGAGGGCACGATTCACGATCCCGATTGGCGCTTCGTCTTCCAGCAGCGCCACCGCATGCAAGGCGGGGTCCACCACAAAAATGGCGGCCAGATCATCATTGGTCGTCTCTACGGTCACGAAAGGCGCACGCGTCAGTGTCAGGTTGCGCAATTGCCCGCCCACACTGGCGCGGCTGAGTTCTGGAAACACGACAACCTGCCGCTCACCCAACACCCGCTGGGACTGCACATTGAGGTACTGCGCTGGCTGCCGGTCGGGATGTCCAAGGAAATAGCCCTGACCATAGGTAATTCCGAGATCGCGCAAAACCCGCATGTCTTCTGCCGTTTCGATGCCTTCGGCCACCAGTTGACTTCCGAACACCGTGGCAATTTGCTGCAATGCCTGCAAGGTCTTGAGCTTGTCCCCGTGCGAGCTGATTTCCCGGGTGAAATACTTGTCGATCTTGACAACTTCCGGCTTGATCTGCGACCACAGCCGCAAACTGGAACGCCCGTCGCCAAAATCGTCGAGCGCCAGGGATATGCCTACTGAGCGCACTCGCTGCACCACCGCCGCCAGGTGATCCATATCGTTGACACGCTCATGCTCTGTGATTTCCAGAACCAGCATGCGTGGCAAAACCCCCATCTCACTCACGAACTTCAAAAGGTCCTCAGGACGCTCTTCACTGAAGAGCTGCGTGAGCACGTTCGCACTCATGTTGACAAACAGACGCCCGGGAGCACGCATGCGCCCCCATGCCTTCAAAGCGGCCGCAACGCAGGCATATTCAAACTCGTAACTCAACCCCTCCGTTGCGGCAGCCCGCAACATGGCGTCCGGTGTATGCAACGGTGTTCCCACCGGCCCGCGAATCAGTGCTTCGTGCGCATAAATGGATGCGTCTTCCAGATTGACGATAGGCTGAAAGACTGGATACAGCCCCTCCTCGCACAGAACCAGCGCCAGCGGTCCAACTTCCCCCCGGACCAACCGGGAGGACGCAGGAACAGTACGCCAGAGAAAAGCACTAGTTTCCAGCTGCGTTCCAGGTTCGCTGCGCTTGAACACTTTGACTTCGCCCATGGTTTTTAAAGGGTGGCCTGAGTGTGTGACATGCCGCAAGCTTATGTAGAACACGTGACAGTGTCGTGACAAAACTAACGAAAACCGGACAAACTCCAGTCGCTTACCTGTTGTGCCACCCAATGTCCGTCGTCCAACGTCAGATCATGGCCCGCCGTAGGGTGGACCGCCAACGGTACGCCCCAGCAGGCAGCAAGCGCACGAGAGCACGACACCGAGACTAACTGATCCTTTTCGCTGGCGAGGACCAATGTGGGTGCCTTGGGCGTGGCACTGGAAGCCTGGTACCGTGCCGCGGCCAGCAACTGGCGTAATGCGTTGGCAGTCGTCACCGGGTGCTGTTCACGGAAATGTTGCCACGCGGGGAGAATGTGTTCGTGCGGTTGGTTGGTGGTCATGCGCAGAATTGCCCGCTCCCAGTCATGTGCACTGGTCCTGCCCCATAGCAAGCGGAATAGTGTTCCGTAGTTTGCCGGACGCAGCCGCTGGTAGAACGCGCTGAAGGGGCGCATGCTGGTATTGATCAGCACCTGCGCCTGGACATCATCCGGATAGGCGTGAGACCACTCGGCAGCCAGCATGGCCCCCATGGACACCGCCAGTATCCGGTACGGCCCGGCCACGCCCCGTGCCTGAAGTTGCGCACGGCAGTTTTCCACCATGCCACGTACCGTTGTTGGGCTGGTCAGCGCATTGAGGACACCATTGCCCGGAACATCCAGCATCACCACTCGGGCTTCCGGGATGGTCTGCTCAAACTCGGCAACAAAGGCGCCCCAATGCCTGCTGTCACGCACCAGGCCGCGCAGAAAAATCCAGTTCTGCGGACCCATCAATACCACTCCTCCAGCGCCTGCGCGTGATGCTGCACTCGGGTGTCTGCCGTGGGCAACCACAGGTGGTTCCCGCACGCTGCACGCGAAAGGAAATCCAGAAATTGCTGGTGCTGCCGCAGCACGCGCTGCTGTCGATGCTCAATCAGGGGGTTGAAGATGCCGTGGCGCGAAAACAGCTGGCGGGGATTCTTCTTCACCCACAGCCAAGACCCCATCTCCAGTGTGAGCGGCAGAAAGACCCCCTCACCTTCTGCGCACGCTTGCCGGTACAGGTGGTCCCACAGATCTCCGTGGGCCAGGTACTGCAGGCTTTGCGGCTCGAAGGTGTAGCGATGGTGGCTATGGGACTGAACAAAAATGCGCTTGAGTGCATGCACTTCGGCCAGATGGGCAATGGGCGCTCTGGTATGCGCATAGGGAAACCAGATGCGGTCACTGCTACCGAAACCGGAATGGCAGTCCACCGCAACACTGAACTTCCGGTACAGCATCTCGGATGCCACCACCTCGCAAACCGCCTGGTTCTCCACTTCCATGGGCATGGAAGCTGCCCCCCGGTACCAGGGCAACCGCGAACTGATGCGCTGCCCTCCCACCAGAAACGGCACAGGCTCCAGCGCATCTACCGGCGCATTGCGCATCAGGTCCACGCCGCGGGGGTTGGCACGCGTACCCATCCACATCCCACCGGGATTGACGATCGGCATGAATACCAGCCGTACGGATTCCAGCTGCCGGTGCAGGGTACTGTCCCACTGCAGGCGCATCACCAGACTCTGCAAATAGGCGATGACCACCTCCGAGCCAATACGCTCCAGTCCATGCACACCACCGAAATACCCCACGGCAGGTACGCCAGGGTCAGCGTTACCCAGCGTCACCACGTGGATGGGATACGCACCCCCGCCAGGCAGTGCTGCCTCACGGACAACGCGGGCCTGCAGATGGTCAGCCCCCAGTTCAATGATGCGCTCCAGCGCTGCGAGTTCAGGTAGTTCAGGAGGTGCCACGGGGTCTGAGCATAGCGGTCCAACCTGCTGTGAGGCAATGCATGCCTCTGCAGTGTCGTATTTGCAATACCGACACAGCACTGTCACACAATCGGGATATGTTGCAGAACTGTACCTTGAAAGGACTGCACCATGTTGAACCCATCCAGCTTCATCCGGCTGCTCGCCATTCCTGCCTGCGTAGTGTGGGGCCTGAAAGAGTTTTTTGCGCTGCAACGCGCTCACTGGACGCATCGCAAACCATCGACACACATCTGACACAGGCTTGTCACATCCGACCGGTATCGTGAAACCACTTCCATCCACCCAAAGGGGACACGCATGATCTGGAATCTTCTTGGCTTGCAAAGACTGCTGGACACATTGTTTGACGCGGGCTGGTGCTCTCTGGGCTTGCCAGAAGGCGATGCCTGTGGTGACCTTCAGCCCACTGAATAGCTACAATTTTAGTAGCAACAAGTCTTTAAATGGCGAGGGCTTGGTACTGGTTTTAATGTGAACTTCCTGCTCCCCTGAAGCCCTCCACATGGGTCGTTTCATCGGGAGTTTACGATTCGTTTTTTTGAATGGTATAAACTGTATATACCGTTTAACAAAGGAGTCTCCATGTCAACCACCGACACCAGCATTGCAAAAGCACCCGCGAAACCCGTCATTGCTGCACCAGCCAAAGCAGCAAAAGCAGTAGCAAAACCGGCCACAAAGAAGGCACCAGCAAAAACAAGCACAGCCAAACCTGTCGCCAAGCCTGCATCCAAACCCGCTCCTAAAGCCGCTGCCAAACCGGCTGCAAAGGCCGTTGCCAAGACTCCAGCCAAGGCAGAAAAAGTCAAAAAACCCAAGATGGTACGTGACAGTTTCACTATGCCCAAGGCCGAATTCGCAGTCATTGATGCACTCAAAGTCCGTGCTACCAATCTCAAAAAATCCGTCAAGAAGACCGAGCTGCTGCGTGCGGGCATCAAGGCACTGGCTGCCATGTCCGATACTGCATTCCTTGCTGCCGTAACCGCCGTGCCCAATATCAAGACCGGCCGTCCTTCCAAGAGCTGAGTTCCGACGCAGCGCTAGAGCAGATCGGGGGACTGCACCGTTACTACAACGGTGTGTCCCTCTGCATCACGCTCCCGGTAGCGCAGCCACCAGATGGCGCCCTTCTTGACAGCGCATTCCGTTTCGGTCAGTCCGATCAGCCGGGCAATTGTCTGCCCCAGCGTGGGCTGGTGACCAACGACCACGTAGCAGCCCTTTGCATGGGGCCATTGCACCAGCTCCAGCAGTTGTTCCGGGGTAGCCAGTGGCGCCAGCGCCGCATGGGTCTTGAACTTGCGCCCCAACGCCCTCGCCGTCTGCTCGGTTCGCACAGCCGGGCTGGCCAGCACTTTGGCGCCGTCTGGCAACTGCCGATCCAGCCAGGCCGCCATGCGGGCAGCCTGCTTTTCCCCACGTGAAGTCAGGGTGCGCTCCATGTCGTCACCCACCAGTTCCAGATCTATGGCCTCTGCGTGCCGCCACAAAATCAAATCCATGTCGATCACCCTCCGCGTTGTGCCTTGGTATTACGTCCATAGCGCGCCACCAGTGCTGCCTGCGCGCCATGCGCAGGCCCCTTGTTCGCTGTGATGCGGGTGTAGGTGCCGTCTGGACCGAGTTCCCAGGCATCCACCGTATCGTGCAGGTAAGCCACCAGACATTCATCCACGATACGGCGTTTTTGCTGTTCATCGGTGACGGGCCAGGCCAGTTCCACACGCCGCACCATGTTGCGGTTCATCCAGTCGGCACTCGACAGATAGAGGTCTTCCGATTCGCCATCACGGAAATAGAACACGCGGGAGTGTTCCAGGAAACGCCCGATGATCGAACGCACCCGGATGTTGTCGGTGTGCCCTGGAACCTGCGCCGGCAGCATGCACGCGCCGCGAACAATCAGGTCAATCTTTACACCACATTTGCCAGCGCGCATCAGGCTGGCAATCAACGCGTCGTCCGTCAGGGAGTTCATCTTGGCCACGATCCGGCATGACCTGCCTTTTTCTGCCGCTTTTCCCAACGCATCGATCTTTGCGACCAGGTTGCGATGCAGGTGGAACGGCGCCATCCACAGCTTGCTCAAACGCGGCAGGCGGCTCTGGCTGGCTAGATGCACAAACACATGCTCCATGTCGGTAGTCAGCGCCGCATCGGCCGTGATGTGGCTCACATCGGTGTAGAGCTTGGCGGTGCGGGGGTTGTAGTTGCCAGTGGACAGATGCCCATAGCGTTTAAGTAACTTGCCCTCACGTCGGGTGACCAGCATCATCTTGGCGTGGGTTTTGAGGCCCACCACGCCATACACCACCTGCGCACCGATAGACTCCAGCATCTCAGCCCAATTGATGTTGGCTTCCTCATCAAAGCGCGCCTTGAGCTCCACCACCACCGTAACCTCCTTGCCCTGGCGCACCGCCTCGCGCAACAGGTCCATCAACTCCGAGTCGGCACCGGTACGGTAAATCGTCTGTTTGATAGCCAGCACCTGCGGGTCATGGACGGCTTCCCGCAGGAAGGTCAAGACACCGTCAAAACTTTCGAACGGCTGGTGAATGAAAATGTCGCGCTGCTTGAGCTGGTCAAAGATGGATTGCCCTGCCACCAGTTGCTGCGCAGGAGCCGCCTTGTACGAAGAAAAGCACAGGTCGGACCGGTCTGCCAGATCAATGAGCTGCGTCAGGCGCACCAAATTGACAGGGCCAGGCACACGGAACAACGACTCCTGCGGCAGCTCAAACTGCTCCAGCAGAAAATCCGACAGGTATTGCGAGCACCCCGCAGACACCTCCAGGCGTACCGCCTGCCCAAAGTGACGATGCACCAGCCCCTGGCGTAATGCGGTACGCAGGTTCTTCACATCCTCTTCATCCACCGATAGATCGGAATGGCGCGTCACCCGAAACTGTGAAAACTGCCCGACCGTTCGGCCCACAAACAGCTCACCCAGGTGCGCTCGGATCACACTGGAAATCGACACAAACAACGCCCGCTTGCCCGAGACCTTCTCCGGCAGACGGATGAACCGCGGCAACACCCGTGTCACTTTCACAATGGCAATTTCATTCTCGCGACCGAATGCGTCCTTGCCACCCAGGCGGACAATGAAGTTCAGGGATTTGTTGGCCACCTGCGGAAACGGGTGTGACGGATCCAGCCCCACCGGAATGAGCAGCGGTCGCACCTCTCGCTCAAAGTACTGCTTCACCCAAGCCCGCTGGGCGCTGTTGCGCTCACCGTGCGAAATGACTTTGATGCCCTCGGCCTCAAAAGCTGGCAACAGCTTGTCGTTGTAGATGGCGTACTGTCGCGCCACCAGGGATTGCAACGCCGCAGCCAGGCGGTTGAACGTCTCGACCGTATAGGTCCCCTTGCGATCGTGCCGCATATGCGCCACCAGATGGGGTTCAGCGCGCACCTCAAAGAACTCATCAAGGTTGGAGGACACGATACAGAGATAGCGCAGGCGCTCCAGCAAAGGCACGTCGTCGCGCACAGCCCAACTGAGCACCCGTTCATTGAATGCCAGGATGCTGTGGTCCCGATCCAGAAGGTCCGGCGCCCCCTGTTGGGGTTGCTCTTTGCTTTTACCGAAAAATGACAACATGGCCACACACCTGACAATGACAAAACAATGAAGGATTGTTTACGGCTTTGATGACATTTGTGTGACGGTTTGTGCACATACGCTGGAGTTTCCTGTCCGGGACTGGTTTTGCGCAGGCACCAGATGCCCCACAAACAGCCGGGACGCATGGGCCCAACTGAAGGTCAAGGCCCGGCTGCGGGCCTCCACCCGCGGCACCGCCAGGGCGTCAGACCAGGCCAGCGACAGGTCCGTATTCAGAGCTCCACCCTGCGCGGGCGAGCCCAATACCTCCAGGGGGCCGTCAACCGGGAAAGCCGCCACCGGCGTCCCGCTGGCCATGGCCTCCAGCATCACCAGGCCAAAGGTTTCCGACTGGCTGGGCATGACAAACACATCGGCTGCTGCATACACACTGGCCAGTTCTGCGCGCGGAAGGACTCCCAGCCAGTAGACACCGGAATAGCGCTCTTTCAACGCAGCCTCCAGCGGCCCCACGCCACACACCACTTTGGTCCCGGGGACTTGCAGCTGCAGAAAGGCTTCAATATTCTTCTCGTACGAGACCCGGCCGACAAACAGCGACACAGGGCGCGTCAGATTCCCCAGGTGAACGCACTCCGTTGCCTGCGGATGGTGACTGAACAGCCCCATATCCACGCCATGAGTCCAGCCACGCAGATGGCGGAAGCCACGCAGATGGCGGAAGCCACGCAGATGGCGGAAGCCACGCGCCTCCAGTAAGCGCAGCACTCCCTGCGTAGGCACCAGCACGCCGGAGGACGGCTTGTGGAAATGTCTGAACACGGCATACCCGAGCCACAAGGGCACCTTCAGTGCCGCCTTGAGGATCTCCGGAAAACGCGTGTGGTAAGCCGTGGTGAAGGCCAGCTTGCGCCGCAGGCAATAGCGCCGGGCCGCCCAGCCCAACGGACCTTCGGTGGCAATGTGGATGGCCTCCGGGGCCAGTGCATCCAGCTGGCTTGCGAGCTGGGCATAGGGCCGTACCGCCAGATCAATCCCGTCATACCCCGGACACGGCCGGGTGCGGAACAGCCCCGGATGGATCACCGTGACCTGATGGTCCAACGCATCCATCTCACGCACCAGTTCCACCAGTGTGGTCACCACGCCGTTGACCTGCGGCTGCCAGGCATCGGTAATCAGAGCCAGTTTCATGCGACTACCCCCATTGGCTGCGGTGCCGACGGCTCCCGGAATTGGCTGCTGAGCACATCGTCCCAGTAGACCAGTTCCAGCCGCCCGTCCATGTGTTCCACCAGGGCACTGCGGCTTTCGACCCAGTCTCCGTCGTTGCAATACAGCGTGCCGTTGATGGTGCGCATTTCGGCGCGGTGAATATGCCCACACACCACCCCGTCGTGGCCACGGCTGCGCGCCTCTGCTGCCACAGCCACTTCGAAATCGGTCACATAGTTCAAGGCTTTCTTGACCTTGTGCTTGAGGTAAGCCGATAGCGACCAGTAAGGCAAGCCCATGCGCGCCCGCAGGCTGTTGAGGTAGCGATTGAGCTTGAGCGTGAATTCGTAGGCGTTGTCACCGAGGTACGCCAGCCACTTGGCGCACTGGATCACCCCATCGAAATAGTCACCATGGGTGATCCAGAGCGTGCGGCCATCGGCCGTGGTGTGCACCGTGTCTTCGCAAACCTCCACGCCGCCAAAGTGGTGGCCCACGAAGCCGCGCGCGAATTCATCGTGGTTGCCGGGGATAAAGACCACCCGACTGCCCTTGCGGGCGCTGCGCAGCAGCTTTTGCACCACGTCGTTGTGTGCCTGCGGCCAGAACCAGCGGCGGCGCAACTGCCAGCCATCCACAATATCGCCCACCAGGTACAGGTAGTCACTGGGGTGGTGTTTGAGGAATTCCAGCAGGGCTTGAGCCTGGCAGCCCGCGGTACCCAGGTGGATGTCCGATATGAACACCGCGCGGTAGCGGTGGGTTCCGTGGGCATGGTCCACTTCGTCTTCGGCGCCTGGCGCCAAACCTTGCCAGTTGGTGCCCAGTGCGTCGAAGGTGGTACGCATTTACGCCCCCAGAAAGTGCTTGCGGTAGCGGGAAGGCAAATCGGCAATGCGCATCAGCATGGGCAAGTCCGCCGAATTGAAATCCGGGTCCCATGCCGGAGCGCCCAGCACGCGGGCCCCCAAGCGCAAATAGCCCTTGATCAAAGCTGGTGGCTCCACATCCAGGGAACCATCCAGTTGCTCCACCGGCAGCGGCAGGCGTGGGCGCACGTGGTATTCGATGGGCGCCAGGTGGGTCGCCTGCACCTTGCGCCAGATGCTGGCCGCGATGTCACCGCTGACCACACCGTTGTGCAGCATCGGGATGCTGGCGCAGCCAATCATGGTGTCGAGCTGGTTGCGCACCATGAACTCACCCAGCGCGCCCCACAGCGCCATGATCACGCCACCGTGGCGGTGGTCCGGATGTACGCAGCTGCGACCAAGCTCCACCATGCGCTCGCGCAAGGAGCGCAGACGGGTCAGGTCGAACTCGGTATCGCTATAGGTGCTGCCCACGCGCAGCGCTTGTGCTGGGGTCAGTACACGGTAGGTGCCAATCACCTGCTGGGTGTCCTGGTCACGGACCAGCAGGTGCTCGCAGTAGTTGTCAAACAGGTCGATGTCGTGGCCGGCAATGGGGGTTGTCAGGCGGGCGCCCATCTCACCAGCAAACACGTCATAGCGCAGGCGCTGGGCCGCGCGGACCTCGTCCTGGTGGTTGGCCCAGGACACGACGATGCCACCACGGGACGGCACTGCAGCGTCCATCGCAGGGGTATTGACGACGATACTGCCGGTGGCAGCGTGGGATGCGGGGAGGATGTTGAGCATCTGGATCTCCTGTCAGTTCAATGGTGTTGTACTGAAAGCAGAGTCTGAATTTGGGTGGTGTCAACTTCGTGGCAACGGCATGAAGTTTTTGTGACATACGGACGCCCAGAATGTGAACAACCTCCAGAGACGGGGGTACCAGAATGGGCAGCAACACTGGTATGGGCAGCATCAACGCGCCCAACGCCAATGCAACAACCGTTCCGCCAAAGCCGGTGATCGCCTCTATCCTAAAACCTATCAGGATGAAGCACCCCAGCGCAATCCAGCCTCCATCCATAGGCTGTCAGCTTGCCGGGTCTCAACGACCTGCAGCTTTGCGCTGTGCCCGCTCCACATACCAATGGGCTGCTTTTTCCGCCAGGGCCTGCACTCGCCCAGCCAGACCTTGTCCAGGCGCGGTTGTTGCATGCATATCTATGTTTTGTCCGCCCGCCTGGTACATCTGTGCAAACATGTCCAACACTCTCTGGCGCACCATGCCACGCATGGGCAGATGACTCATCATTCCATAGGTTGCGGCACTGCCCGCACTGGCCAGCGTCGGATCGGCCTTGACCGTGGCTACCGCTTCGCGCAGATCTCGCAGGTAGTCGTCCACGACCTCCCGATGACCGGCAGTAATCATGGCGTGCAATCCGTCCGGGTTCTGCAAACGGTTGACCTTCCAGCCTTTGGCATCCATCTGGTCGCCCACGGCATAAATGTTGACCTCGGGATCGCGTGAACCATAAGCCAAGAGCGGCCCACTGGGATCGCCCATGACATACAGTTCCGGCATGGCATCAACACCGTTGCGCATAGCGGTGAATGCCTGTGTCGTTCGCCGCGCAAGATCACGATAGCCCGTCTTGCCAAAATACTGCATGGCCGCCCAGGCTGCAGCGTAAGCACCGCCAGGACGTGTCCCCAACAACGCGGGAGATGCAAAAACGCCACCTGGCCAGTCCTGTTGCACAAACATTTGGTGTTTGAGGTAATCCAAAGTGCGATAGGTGATGGTGGAGGCCCCCTTGGACGCAAAGCCGTACTTGTGAATGTCTGCTGAAATCGATGTCACCCCGGGTACGCGGTAATCCCACAGCGGCAACTCTTGGCCATTCATTTCCATGAAAGGCAGGATGAACCCACCCACACAGGCATCCACATGCAACGGTACACCGCGTTTTTGTGCAATAGCACCAAATGCCTCAATCGGATCGATGGTGCCGTGCGGGTATTCAGGTGCCGAACCCAGAATCATCACCGTGTTTCGGTTGACCAGGCGCGGCAGTTTGCCTACATCGGCACGCAGATTCTTGTCCAGTGGCAACAGGCGCACCTTCACGTCGAAGTATTCGGATGCCTTGAACCATGCGACGTGGGCTGTTACAGGCAAAACCATCTCAGGACGCTTCACGCCTCGCGCACGTGCCATATCGCGGTAAGTTTTGACTGCCAGAAGGCAACTCTCAGTACCTCCAGACGTTACAACGCCGCACACCTCGGGAGTGCCGTGCAGCATCTCGGATACGCCCGCGATGATCTCGGTCTCGAACTGCTTGAGGCTTTTGAAAGCGGTCGGGTTCAGCCCATTGGCGGACGAAAATGCCTGATAGGCCTGGGCCTGAAAGGCTGCGTACTCTTCATCCAGGTAATACACCAGACTCCACAAACGGCCGGATTTGTAGTCCGGATCGTGCGCGCCATAGGCTTGCAGATCTCCCAGCACAGCCGATGAAGAACGGCCCTTGCGCGACAACGCTGTTTTGATCATGGGTTTCATACGGAGTTTCCTTTTGTTACGCGCCGGCGATATAGCCACAGCGCCAGAACCGCCAGGACGGCTGCAGGCAACAAGAAGTCTTGCAATTGCTGCATTGATGCCAGAATTTCCCGCCATCGTCCTCCGACGTAGCGCACGCCATAGACCAGCAGAGGTAACTCGACCGCAGCAGCCAGGCCGTCATATACAAACAAATGCCGGTAGGGCATGCGCGACATGCCTGCCACCAGAAAAAGGGGCGTGCGAATGCCGGGCAAAAAGCGCACCACGAAGATGTAGGCGGGGCCATAGTGAGTCATGGTGGCTTGCATGGACTGCAGTCGTGCCTCTGGCAGCATGCGCGCGAAGAACTTCCTGCGCAGCAGCTGTGCTCCATAACGGTAGCCCCAATGAAAGATCAGTGCATCACCTGCCAGCAAACCAATCCAGGCCACCCCCATCAATGGGATGGGGTCCATGATCCCTTGCAATGTGAGTGCGGCGGCGGCCAGCAGAACAATGTCCTCGTTCATGGGCAAACCAATGCCGCAACCGAAGAGAAGCCCCAGCGTCAAGGCATAGGCCGGTAAGCCCTGCAGTGACTGCAGAACTGGCCAAACGGTATCCATCATGGGTAAGTTCTCCTCGATGTGTTGCCGGAAGCACGCGTGGACTGCCGGTCTCTCAGAGCCGAGTTTGTGCAAATTGGGGCTAGAAAGCTTGACAATGCAGGACAAACATTTGACTTTCATGGACAATGGGCGGCACCATAAAAGCCCTTATCCGTGCCGCTGCGCTGCAAGGCTTTGACACTGCGGCCCGTACTGTGCGAGTGTCGCCGCTGGCGCAGCTGCGCAAGGTAGGGTTTCCGGTGAACTGCCTTAACGAGCCAGACACCTTTCTTTCGTACCACGCCTTTATTCGCCTACTTGAAGACACAGCGCTTCTGGGTCATTGCCCCGACTTCGGCATGCGACTGGCGCAGCACCAACAGGCCTATCTCGAAGGGCCTCTGACACTTCTGATGCGCCACGCCTCGAGCCTGAATGAGGCTTTGGCATTGGTTGCGCAATACGGCTATGTGTTCAGTCCGGTGATGCGCGCGTCGCTGGTCCCGGTGGCAGAACAGCCCGAACTGGTGGACGTGACCATGATCATCAGCGATGGCACGGAGGGCTCCTGCGCCCAGACCACGGAATTTGTGTTGTTGGGCATCCTGCATGTACTGCGCTGGCTTACTGACGGCCAGGTGCGCCCGGTACTGTTGCTACTACCGCATGCGCCGATCAACAGCCCCGAAACCTACTCACGCTACTTCGCCTGCGATTGCCGCTTTGAAGCCAGCTTTGCCGCGGTGCGTATGAACTTGTCAGATCTGGCAATGGAGTTACCTGCGCGCAATGCCCTGCTGCTGCAGATGGCGCGAGGCTATATCGAGCACCACTATGGCACGTCAAGGCAACTGTGGTCTGAGCGGGTTCGCATTCTGTTGCGCCAGCGCATGGCCATGGGACGCGTTGCACAAGCCGATATTGCCGCCGCGCTGGCTCTGCATCCCAAAACACTGCAACGCCGCCTGGTGCAGGAAGGAGAACGCTTTGATGTACTGCTAGATGATGTGCGGCGTGAGCGCTTTGTGGAACTGCTGGCCCAGCCCACGCATCCTGCCATGGCACAAATCGCGCTTATGGTGGGCTACTCCGAGCAGTCCACCCTGGCGCGCAGCTGCCGGCGCTGGTTTGGCTGCAGCCCCAGCGCTCTGCGGCGATAGGAAGCAAAAGGCTAACTTCTTTGCTTGCGCCAGGTGCGTGATGTGCAGGAGGCCTATGGCCCCTGCGTTCGCATCTCCGCCAGGTCTTGCTCTATCCTCTGGAGCCATGTCTTCACATAGCCACCCTCCAAAGCAGTCCCGCCTTGTACACATCCAGGTCCACGTGGACGTCATTGACCAATTGTTCAATTCCATTGACCCCGCACCGTTTCATGTACGCGAGTTGGACGCAGACGCACACGCCTATATCGTCCATAGCGCCAAGGCATTGCCAAGAGATGCGCGCATGGAATTGGTATTGCACATCGACAGCCTGCCCGCGGACGAAAGCAAGCTGAGCACCGTGAGCCAGGCCATACAGACGCACTTCTCGGGCAAGGCAGTGGCGGAGCGCATCGAGCTGCAAGACTTGTTCGCACGCGGACGTATCAGCCTGCTGATTGGGCTGTCGATCCTGTCGCTTTCGATTGGATTGGTAGAAATCAGCAAAAGCTGGGCTGCCGACAACCATTGGCTCCAGATCCTGCAACAGAGTCTGCTCATTGGCGGCTGGGTCGCCATGTGGCGGCCCATGGAAATCTTTCTCTATGACTGGTGGCCCATGGCTGCCCATATCCGACTACTCAGGCGTCTGGCCACCATCAAAGTGCACATCGCCCCCCAGCCGAAGCCTTCTGCCTCAGCGTGATTCCAAAGTCACAAATCGGTCATACAGCGCCCCTATACTTCAATAATTATTGAATCATTGAATAAAAAGGAGCTCCCGATGCGTGTAGGTATCAACGGAATGGGCCGTATCGGCCGCCTGGCACTGCGGGCCGCCATGGGCGCGGCCGAGCGGCAATCAGACGACCCCCGTGCGGGCAACCGGCTGGAGGTGGTGCACTTGAACGAACTCAAAGGCGGAGCCAAAGCAACGGCACACTTGCTGGCATTTGATACGGTGCAAGGCAAGTGGCGCGAAAACATCCGTGCCGAAGGCGAAGAAGCGATCCTGATCGGGGCCAAACGACTCGCCTTCAGCTCCCATGCCACCGCTGCCGAAATCCCTTGGGGCGACATGGGGGTGGATGTGGTGCTGGAGTGCACAGGCAAATTCCTGACGCCAGAAACCATTCAGGGCCACCTGGACCGGGGTGCCAAGCGGGTCATTGTTGCTGCGCCGGTCAAAGTGGGCGATGTTCTCAACATCGTGGTGGGGGTGAATCACCAGCTTTACGAACCTGCCAAGCACCGCATCGTTACCGCAGCTTCCTGCACCACCAACTGTCTGGCACCCGTGGTCAAGGTCATTCACGAGCACCTTGGCATCAAGCACGGCCAAATCACCACCATCCACAACCCGACCAACACGAATCTGGTGGTCGATGCGCCCCACAAAGATTTGCGCCGCGCACGCAGTGCCATGGAAAGTCTGGCACCCACGTCAACAGGCAGTGCGACTGCGATTGCGCTGATTTACCCCGAACTCAAAGGCAAGCTCAACGGCCATGCGGTGCGCGCCCCCGTGCTCAATGCATCGCTGACCGACTGTGTATTCGAACTCCAGCGTGCAACCACACCGGAAGAGGTGAATGCTCTGTTCAAGACCGCATCCGAAACCTATCTGGCCGGCATTCTGGGCTACGAGGAGCGCCCGCTGGTGAGCGCCGATTACGCCCGCGACACCCGCAGCTCCATTGTCGATGCGCTCTCCACCATGGTGACCGACGGCACGCTGCTGAAGGTCTACGCCTGGTACGACAACGAGATGGGTTACGCCTGCCGCATGGTGGATCTGGCCTGCCACATGGAAGCCGTAGGCATCTGATATGAACCAGGGCGCACGCAATTACGCCATCGTCACCAGCGCGTACTGGGGCTTCACGCTCACCGACGGCGCGCTGCGCATGCTGGTGCTGTTGCACTTCTACAA